>NZ_JBJPHS010000018.1:0-90690 GCF_052939495.1 Phormidesmis sp. 146-12
AAACTCGCTTGCCTTCATCATCTCACAGATTTTATGGTTTTCGGATAGGCCCTAACTACCGTTTCTCTTTACGCGCCAGATTCGTCTTGATTCGACCTTGGGGCGCGGCGGGGCAAGCCATCCAATTTTATCGCTGGGTAGTCTGCACGCTAGAGATCCAGACCGCTTTCTCTCAGTGTTTTTGCATGAACAGATGCACTGGTTTTTATGTGCCTGTGATCTCGATGAGGTGGAGGCTGCGATCGATGAGTTTCGATCGGGTTGGCCAGATGCCCCTGACCCATCCAGGAGCGATGAAGTCGGCGTAGACGAGTACTCTACCTATCTGCATTTTGCCGTCAACTGGTTAGAGCTTGATGCACTCTCGACCCTGCTGGGAACTGTCCGCGCCCGTAAAATTTTGTCGGGTCACTCGTTTTACCGTTGGATCAACTCCTGCATTCTGCGAGACACAGACAAAATTGCCGATGTGATGTCTCGGCATGGCTTACTCCGTCAAGATGCTCGGCTGTTTCGCTAAAGCCGTCCTTACTTTGCTGGCACCCCTGAATTAGCCACCACTCGCAAACGCTGTGTCACCATCGTCATGCCGCCATGTCGCACCAGCACCGCAGAAATCCAATGATTGTTGGGCTTATTGGGGGCGCGACCAATTTTGAAAATGCCGCCCGACGTGAGCAATTCTAAATCGACCGTGGTTGGGTTCAAATAACCGCTCGGCTTCACAGGTTCTTCTAAAACACTGCCTAATAGGAGATCGCTGCCTAACGGTTCTTCGACGATCGCATCAAAGCTAAATTCTTGACCCACACGCACCTGCGTCGGCACATTGATTTTTACATCCGGAGGATTTTCACCCGACGTAATCTGACTGCGCTCAGACACCACTTCTTGTTGAATAATTTTTTGCCCTTCAAAGCGCTGCCGAGACTGCAACATCGAACTCAACTTCGACGGCTGTCCATTCACCGTTTGAGTGCCTGTAATATAGGTCACCGTTTCTGCCTGAATGCCTCGCCCATCGGTTTGCCAGGATTTTAGCTCCGTCCGGTAGTTAATGTTGGGATACTGCTTCCAAAGCTGGGTGAGGGCCTGTTCTAGGGTTTGGCGCGTTAGCCCGTCCGTGTGGGTGAAACTGGGGCTATAGAACTGGAGAACATTCTGTACATTTTTGCTGTTGGCGGCTGCGTCAATTTTTGTCAGCGCTTCTTTGAGTTGAGGAGGGGCCGTTTCGGGTGGGGCAGCGATCGCTCGTTCGCTCAATAATTCTCCACCGACGACCAGCCCTAGCGTCAAAAGCAACAATCCCCAGCGCTTTACAGCAGGACGAGACGGGGTGAAGAGCGATCTCAAAGAGATGACTGGTGAAGCAGACCGCAAAGAAACATAGCGCATAAAGACTTGCTCAAAAAGTAGGGAGAAGGTCAGTCGGATTCACATAATATACTCCTCAATTTACAAAAATGTGTGCCAGTTGTCCGGGTTCCTCGCCAAAACAAAAGCCCCACCGAGGCAGGGCAAACTTTAGTCATTGATGGTGAGCGATCGAGCGGCTTACTTTTTGTCGTTGTACGTGTAGGAACCCAATTCACAGAGGTTGAGGTCTTCTTCTTCTACCACGTCGCCATCTGCAAACGTGCCACGAATGCCATACATACAGGTGCTTTTACCATCTGCGATCGTCACGGTTGCCGACTCACCAGGTTCGATCGTTTCGGTCAGAATGTTGTCTCCCCAAGTCTTGAGTTCGGTTGACTCGACGTAAAACTGGGTGATGGGGCTAGAACTCCGGTTGTGCAGTGTGAACTGAAGGTCTTCGGCTTGGGCACTTTGCATCCCGATCAAGAGGGCAGGAATGGCGAACGAAGTGGCAGTGAGGGCACGGCGCAAAGTCAATGAGAGCATTAGACGTTCCTTGTGGATAACTGGATTACTTAGAAGTTAAGTCATAATTCGCACTTCAAACAATGGTGCTTATACTTACCGAACAGTGTCTTCATCAAAACTAGATTTCTTTTTAGAGAACTTAAGAGAATGTTTGGAAAAGTATCGTTTGTTGTCTTCACTCGCTGGGGGCAGGGCAGCAACGAAGCAAAGCAGCTTCTACGTTTCAAACGTCCATCTAAGGAAGCGATCGCCTTCCGACCCTCCGCTAATCTTGAATGCAAGCCCCACGGTTTCTAATACAACAGATGGAGTTCTCAAGATGGAGTTCTCAAATAGCTGTAAAATTGCTTTAACGCTTACATTTGTTTGTGCAAACCCCTTCAGATCTGCCGTCAGAAAACACTGTGCAGTCTACCGACAAGTCACCTCGTTTGTTAATTGCCGCCAGCGGAACGGGAGGGCACGTCTTTCCTGCGATCGCTACCGCCGAGCAGCTTCCCGATTATCAGATCGAATGGTTGGGCACCCCCGATCGCTTAGAAACTCAGCTTGTGGGCGATCGCTATCCGCTGCATACAATTTCGGTCGCCGGGTTTCAGCAAAAATTGGGACTGGGGACGTTTAAGGTTCTGTTGCGCCTGATTGCTTCGATTCGTCAGGTGAGACAGATTCTTCAACAGGGCAATTTTGATGGCGTATTTACGACGGGAGGATATATCGCGGCTCCGGCGATTTTGGCGGCGCGATCGCTCAACCTGCCCGTCATTTTGCACGAGTCCAACGCTCTGCCCGGAAAGGTGACTCGCTGGTTTGCGCCGTGGTGTAGCGTGGTGGCGATCGGATTTGAGGCGGCGGCGGCTCATTTGCCTCGTGCCAAAACGGTTTGCGTGGGGACTCCGGTGCGATCGCAGTTCCGGTCTGAGATGGCTGCTTTAGAAGAGTTGCCGATTCCTCAAGACGTTCCCTTAATTGTGGTCGTAGGGGGCAGTCAAGGAGCCGTGGCGCTCAATCAGATGGTTCGAGAAGCGTCGTCTGGCTGGTTTGAGTCTGGGGCGTGGGTGGTGCATCTGACGGGAGACAATGACCCCAATGCCAAAGCGCTTCAGCATCCGCACTATCTAGCTTTGCCGTTTTACAAGAATATGGCGGGACTGTTTCGACGAGCAGATTTGGCGATCAGTCGATCGGGCGCAGGAACCCTCACAGAGTTAGCCGTCACTCACACGCCTTCGATTCTGATTCCTTACCCGTTTGCAGCCGAAGATCACCAGGCCTTTAATGCAGAGGTCTTTGTCAAAGCAGGCGCGGCTAAGATGTTTCGCCAATCCGATTTGACCCCAGACAGTTTAGAAAAAGAAGTGCTGACGCTATTAAATTCCAGCGATTTGCAAAAGATGGCCCAACAAGCTGCCTCTCTTGCGGTGGTGGATAGTGCAGAGCGATCGGCTGACTTGATTCGCCAACAAATTGATTTGACTTTAGAGTGATCTTCAATGGTGTGAGCAGTGAAAGGGAGATGGGGTAGACTGGCATCTGATCGCCCTGCCATTGATTCAAGAGCAATCAGAGAGCGACCCACTTCATATTTTCAAGACTTGGCTGGCACGTCTGATCATTTTGTCCCCGATTCCAGGACTGATCACCGGAGACTCTAATGGCGAAACTTTGAAGCCAAGGCGAGACGGTTCAAACTTTGGGAACTGGTTTTCTGGATTACTCAGCCGCTATCCTGCTGCCTATAGAGAGGTTGACAAATACCTTCGAGAGATAATGCCGGACATCGACGATATTCAAAATCAATTGATCGGCAAAGACCTCAAGAGCATGATTGTCCGGTTGAAACAACACAACACGTATTTAAACATTGACTTCCAAGATCTGTCTGATGGAGAAAAATGCTTCTTTCTTTGTGCTGTTGTCTTAGCAGCTAACAAATACTACGGCCCACTTTTCTGCTTCTGGGACGAACCTGATAGCTATCTCTCTTTGTCAGAAGTCGGACACTTTGTAACATCATTGCGGTGATCGTTTGAGAATAGAGGTCAAATTCTAGCAACTTCGCATGATGAGGAGACTATCCGCAAGTTTTCAAATGAAAACACCTTTGTACTTGATCGCAAAAGTCATCTAGAACCTACTTTAGTTAACGTGAATTCGATGGGAGTTTTTCGCTTCGGTCTTCAGCGCTTCTGTCCCCCAACCCCCCAATCTGGGGGACTATTAGATACTTCCTTCGTTCAAAGTCCCTTACTTGTGGGGGATTTAGGGGCTGCCCGGATTTGTAACGGCAGCGAAGGATTTCATCGAATTCACGTTTAGTTAGAGTGCTGAGTGACATACCTATCGAAGGCGATCTAATAGACACTTTGATCTTGGGTGATATCGCATTATGAGTATCGACAAGTATCAGCCGCACCTTCTTGTGTTGCCAGAAGATGACGCAAATCGTCAGGTTGCGATCGGTTTTTTGCTTGACCCAAGCCTCAACAGCCGTGTGATTCAAGTTTTACCAGAGGCTAGAGGATGGAAAGATGTAGTAGAAAGGTTTATTCATCAGTATGCTTTTACACTGCAACAGTATCCAGATAGAATGATTGCTTTGCTGATTGATTTTGATGAAGATGAAAACCGATTGAATTATGTAAAGGAACAGATTCCAGAAAATGTAGAGAGTAGAGTATTTGTTCTTGGAGTGTTGTCTGAACCAGAGAAATTAAGGAGCGATATTAAAAAGAGTTTTGAAGAAATTGGAGAAGCTCTGGCAAAGGATTGTTCTAGTGAAACAAATAAGGTGTGAGGGCATAATCTTCCCAAACATAACAAAACTGAGTTAGACTAATGAATCTTCTGGGAACTGTAATGCTTAGTCAGGCTTAATAACATTTTAGTGGAGGTTACATGTCACAGCGAGTTCTTTACATTGATAGTCATGCTGCGGCGAAGGCTACAAATGTTAGCGATCAAATCAAGGCAATCACAGCGTGGATGGATCAATTGTTGGGTTCATCTCACGATGGCAAAATAGTTAAAGAGATTCGCCATTTTCATATTGAAAAAAGAAACGCCCTCGTTTGGAATTTGATTGTAGTTGTTGATGTAGAGTAGGTATTCAAATATTTATGGATTTCTCAAAAGTCAAATGGTTGAAGAACGTCAAGCCTGATAAGGGTTGGGCGTATCAGTCAGAAAATGATATTCAGATGATGGAGCCGAGAATTTTTCAGTTACATTGGAAGTCAAACAGTGATTCCAATCTTGCAGACCCTCAAAAGGGGGATTGGATGATTCTCGTACAGCAAGCCAGGGTCACCCATATCGTTGAGATGTTAGATAATCACGTTTATGGTAATGATGATGAATGGGCTGCTTATCGAGTTGTACAAGCGATTTGGATGCCGCCCATAGGTTTTGATTGGTACGCTTTACCTCATCAAAGAGAGATTTTCGGGATTGAAAGTCTTCCTCAAGATGGTTCTGCTCATCGTCTGGATCAGCATGACAAGATGTATCAGTTTAATCAATATTGGAAAGATCAAGGAGGTTTGGAAGGTTTTCAGCAAAATTTAGCAAAGGCTTTGAGTAGTATTTAGGGCTGAGAGCAGGTTCAGTCTAACAAGCCCAGTGTACGGACTGACAGGGTTTTATCTGTGTTAGGCGCAACGTACTCACGGCCGCTGACTAGAATCGCTAGACAGTATGGTTCTTTGTGTCAAACCATTTCTATTTAATTAGGGCAGAACAATGACAACGCACGAATGAATTGCTCAATGACAGCAGCCGAGCAAAATTGTAGACATTCTCTACTCGCTAATTGAAGATGTATCTTCCTGAATCAGTACATAGGGTTGAACAATTAGCGCTGTAAATCGTTTGGTTTGATTGAGATTCCAGTCGGCTTTTTGTTGGGGAGAAGGTTTATATAACAGCCCTTCTGCAATCCAGTGTTGGACAGAGCTTGTATTGTCATTGACGATCGCCACCCCCACATCCACCAGTGCTAATCCCGCAGCCACGATGATCACCGCGTCCCGTTCAGCATGAGGCATCAACCATTCCCACTCGGCTTGATCGATCGAGTCTGTGAGTTCTGCTTTCAAATCTGACATGCTCAAAGTGTCCTGTTATCGTCCTAAATCGTGTAATGCATTAATCGCTGCTGCACAGCGCTGAGTGACGGCTTCGAGCTGGGCGCGATCGCTCGACTCTGGTGGCAAAATCAATTCCCCAATCCGCACCGTAAGGGGGACAGGACGCGGAACGGCAGAGCCTTTTTGAAAGATTTGCTCAGTCCCCCACAAGCTCACAGGCAACAGCGGTGACTGAGTTTTGGCAGCGATCCAGGCGGCACCCAGTTTGGGATCTTGAATACGGCCATCAGCCGTGCGAGTGCCATCCAAAAAAACGCCCGTCGCCCAACCAGACTCGATCGAGGCAATGGCTGCTTTCATCGCAGAACGATCGCCCGCCCCCCGCTTGACCGGATACGCTCCATAAACTGTAATCGCCTGCTTGAGAACCGGAACCCGAAACAATTCTTCTTTGGCCATATAGGCAACCGGACGGCCCACACAGCAAGACAGCAGCAGCGGATCAAAATCGCTGGCATGATTGCTCACCACTAACAAGCGTCCGCGTTTGGGCACCTGCTCGGCTCCATGAATCCGCCCTCGAAAGTAGAGATGCAGCGCAGGACTCACCACTGACCATTTGAACAGGTGGTATAGAAAAAGGCTGATGAAGGGTTCACGATCGTTTGGCATAGTTTTTAGCAACCACCGCTCCCATTATTGAGGGAATTCGGCCATAGTGCTGACATTTTCTAACACCAGATTGGGGCAAGTGCGTTTGATAATGCCCGTGAGAACTTTACCCGGCCCGACTTCGACCACGCGATCGACTCCTTCCTGGGGTAGCTGTAACGAAATTTCTCGCCAGCGCACTGCTCCTGTCATTTGTCGATTTAAGCGATCTTTGAGAACGGCCGCATCGGTGCTGGGCAACGGATCGACATTCGACAAAACGGGCACTTGAGCCGATCGAAACTCAACTGCATCCAATACTGATTTGAACTGCGTCGCCGCCTCTGCCATCAACGGCGAATGAAACGCCCCACTGACATTTAGCTTGACGGCCCGTTTAGATTTAACCTGAGTGAGAACAAATTCTACCGCTACGGGTGTGCCAGAGATCACGACCTGCCCGGCGTTATTGTCGTTTGCTAACACCACATCAGCAGTTTGATCAATGACGGTTTCGAGTTGAGTGCGATCGAACCCCAACAATGCTGCCATCATGCCATCCGAGGCGCTATCCATCAATTCGGCGCGACGCTGAATCAGTTTCAGTCCGTCTTCAAAGCTAAACACATCCGCCACATACAAGGCAGTGTATTCTCCTAGACTGTGACCTGCGACAAAATCAGGCTGATGACCTTTTGCCTTGAGCAAGTCCGCCAAAATGCTCTCTACGACATACAGGCAAGGCTGCGTATACAGCGTGTGAGACACCTTATCGCCTGCGCTCTGACACACCTCAGCCACCGACCAACCGAGAATCTGATCCGCCTGTTCAAATTTAGCTTTTGCCTCTGGAATCTCAAGCAAATCAACGCCCATGTCGATCGCTTGCGACCCTTGCCCCGGAAACACCCACGCTGTTTTAGTCATTCGCCATTAATCAGTAAAAACTTCAAATTCTGGATTTTGAAGGTCGTTCAACGCTCTAAATTTTACAGCCTATTCAAAGTCCTTTGTACTTATCAAAACATGAAGGAGGTTCCTAACGCTTCCCCTCACCGAACGCAAAAAATTTGTACTCTACTGACAAACTTATACCCGTCTTGGTGCAGCAGGATTGTTGTTGGGCTGCTGACGTGACGAATAACCAGCCAGCGCCAACGTTTCGCGATCTAGAAATGAAAGCGCCTCTTGAATCACATCGACTTCATGCGTTTCAAACAGCGACTCGCCACATTGATCGCAAACCCAAGCAGGAATTGCATCCCACGAAACATGATAGCCCTTTCGATCAATGCTAAAAGGAGCGGTGCCTCGACGCATCTGAGCTTTGCAGCATGGGCATTCCATTTTTTAAAGCCTCTCTAAAACGACTATTCACCAATTGGATAAGCTGTCAACCGACTGACGATTTCATCATTATCCACAGTGTACTCTCCTTGCAATCAGGCCTTGCTTGAGATTTGCAGCCTAACGGCTAAGTTATGCGGCGGCAGACAACCTTAAACTCTCCTTGATAACCTCTGTTCCGTCCACACCAACGCAGTGTTATGCCGCATTGCTTACCGACAGGACTATGATCGCTCAACAATAAATTGTAATAAATCTACTTCAAAGGTCTTGTGAGTGATAATCTGATTTACTCCATATTCTTTCCAAAATCGAATGGAATCTTAATTTTGGGTATTTCAACCCAATCTACCTAAATTGAATTCATGCGTGCGAAGTGCTCCTGCAACATCCGGTGAATAAAGATGTAACTGCCACCCACTTTTCTCAGAAAAATACGATCAGAGGCATAATTAAGGAAAGAGGAATAGTTCCAGGGTATATAGCCATTACGATATAGAATAATCCGCAAAACAAGGTGCTTAATGCAAGCTCCACCTGCTAGAAGTGCAAGAGGTATAGCTGTTGCCAACATCATGTATATCAAAAGCGAGAGTTCTGGCATAGTTAACGTTGGCTTTTGCTCGATCCCTACAGGCATCAAGAACTGCCACATCATAGAAATACTAGAAGCAACCCCGAAAAAAACTCCTAAAAGACTAAGAACAACAATGTTCTTTGCTGACTTCCAAATTCCTTGATTAGGAAACATTGTCTTTTCTACAGATGTTTCTATACTAATACCACCTAAAACAAAGACAGCAGGACCGAAAGCTATCACAGAAAACAAAGCGAGAAGCAAAGCGAGAAGCAAGCAGAGAATTAAGCCAACTATTAAGCCAACTATTAAGCCAACTATTAAAATGAAAAGATCTATTTGAATTGAATAGATCTGATTGAAGTGTGTAATTACCCCAACAAATCCACCAAGGATTATAAGGATTATACTGACCACAATCGGTATAATTCCGAGAATTGACAACGGTATTAAATTTCTTGTCAAAGTTTTTACTGCACTACTCAATGACCAGTTGACAGCTTCAATTGGTACTATGTCTGGGTCAAAATAGTTGCGGATCAAAAGCTCATAATATAATTTGAGCAAATCTCCTAAAGGAATAAGATGTTTAATCAAAAAAATACTTCTTAGAGAGCTAATATTCGCGATATTCCTAACCCATCTACATAGAAAAAAGGGTTTATCAACTATTAATTTCCATGCCATCACAAAAGAGTAAATAAAGTAATAAAATATCATCATTAAAAATGAAAAATAGGGGTTTCTTGTGAAACGAATCAAGTTGTTAGAAGAATATAAAATTTTGAAATACTCAATTTTTTCGAGTTCGGAATAGTAGTTTTCTGTGACTGGAAAAGCTACGAAGAAATTTAAGACACTGAAAGTCAAAAATATAAATAGTGGGACAGCCAGTACATAGAGTAATTTTTGTAAATTTGTTCTCAAGCATCTAGGCTGTAAATTCTCAATCAGAAATACAGTTTGTGATTCCTTGGACATGCGTTGCGCCAACCAAGTTAGCCATACTATAGTCTGAGGGTTCTGATATGGAGATTTATATTCTCTGGGCTTACCAATTTTTTCCTGAGTGAACATCCTTTTAATATAAGAATCGAATAAATGTTGACGGCGTTCTTCGATTGAACCAGTCTGAGGCAGTTCTTCAACCTTCTTGCCTCGATAAGCTAAAGTCATCACGCTAAGTGTTAGGGGTGATTTGGCTAGGTCTTGAAGTGCACTGTCTTCCTGAAGTAAAGTTCTTACTGCTTGCAATTGCTCACCAGCCTTGTCCAGATGGTCGTTAATCTGCTCAGGAGTCAGAGAGCGAATAAAGACCGAACCCCGTAATCGCAAACGGGCAGAGAGGACTTCGTATTCTGCAATACGACTACACACCACTACCTCAGTCTGTCCATTATCTTCCATAAGTTGGTTGATAGCTTGGACACAGGCTTCCCGATCTTCAGCCTTTACCTCGTCCAGACCATCCAGCAGCAGTATTAGTTTTTGCTGTTCAACCCAATCTTTACCAACAGCCTTGGGAACTCCATATTTGCTCCAAAGTTCCTCTAAAAGCCAATCTGCTATCGTTTGTCGCTTAAGTCTCCAAGAAGATAGGTTAAATACGACTGGAATTAGCCGATTTACATTTTCTTCGGCACCAGCAATCAAATTCTGTGCCAGCTTCAGGAGAGTAGTAGTTTTGCCCGAACCAGGCTCCCCTAGAATTAACAGAGTTCGTCCGTCTCCTATTTGGTCAAAGAACTCAGTCGCGCCTATCCTTGTAGGCAAACTCTCTCTAGACTCTTCAGATAGTTCCTCAAAACCAGTAAACGGACGCTCTACTAAATCTGGTCGCTCTTCCAGCCTGAGTTCAATCATTTCCAATGATTTTTCTAAAACTCCTTTGATCCAGAAGTCTTTGACTTTACTGAGCAGAACTGTTCTCTGTCGGTATTGCTCCCGAGTCAAATCTTCTGTCACGGATGCTTGCCCGCTGACTAATTCAGATACCTGGGTGATAAAGTTTTGAGTGACAGTTCCGTGATTTTCTTGGATAAATCCCTGAACCTGACCCCCAGATATCTCGATACGGTTGGCAGAATTATCATCAGTCATTTATTAAGCCATTTTGATTAATTAAAGTTCTGATTTATTGTTCCAGTATTTTGCTGTGTCAACCCCTGAACTGTACCCCCAGAAATCTCGATATTAAACTTGCCTGCCGCTGCTTCTTGAGGATTCAATTGTTCCAGTAGCTTTTGAGCCAACTTAATAATTTCTTCATCCTTGTCAGCACCAACCTCGGTTAATTCATCTTCTAAAAGGGGTTTCGTCTTTTCAGGTTTCTCCTCGTACTTATCCAGAATAGTAGCTGAATCTAATTTACCTTGGCTCTCAAATTTACGCTTAATCAGAGCTTTCAAGCCATCATAGGCATCTTGAGCTACACCACCAGCCGTTTTTGTTGCACCAGCTACCAATGCTACAAGAATAAGAGAAATAGGGTCCATAACTCATCTCCTTAATTGTCTAATTCCACAAAGAGGCAACGGAAAGAAATCGATCAAATTACACCATAGCCAAGGAATCTAAGTCACCAGTTATTAACTAGCGATACGTTAATTTGCCTCTTCCAGAGTGCGTGACGTAACCTAGCTTAGGCATTACCCGTAAGGGTGCCTTTAAACAAATGGAACGCACCACACCGACAATATCATTTCAACTACGTCCCAACCAAGAACTTCCGGTTTCTTGGACATCTCTTCCTACCACTCACATTCCGACTGCCACCTCACTAGGGGTTCAGCGGCATGACTCTTACTTTAGCCATTGTTCCTCACCCTCCTATCTGCCCCACTGAAAGACGATCGCTCCCCAAGTTAGACCTGCGCCAAAGCCAGAAGTAACGATCGTTTGCCCTTCCTTAATCTTGCCTTGCCGAACCGCTTCATCTAGCGCCAGTGGAATTGAGGCCGCCGACGTGTTGCCGTATTCTGCAAGATTGCTGATCACTTTGCTCGAAGGAATCTTGAGGCGATCGGCAACTGCATCTAAAATGCGCTGATTGGCCTGATGCAGCAGCAACCAATCGACTTCTTCAACCTCAAGATTGGCTCGAAAGAGCGCTTTCTCAATCACTTCGGGCACTTTTTTGACGGCAAAGCGATAGACTTCTTGCCCGTTCATCGTAATTGGGTGAAACGTCCCTTGATTGATGGTGACATCATCCGTCAGGTTTTTGGGCTGAGACTGATACGACAGATTCAAGCAGTTATTTTGAGTGCCATCGCTGCGGAGTTCAAACCCTAATAGGCGATCGTGCAAATTAGCCTGCATCACCACCGCCCCGGCTCCATCGCCAAACAGCACACAAGTCCGCCGATCTGACCAATCAACCCAGCGAGACAGCACATCCGCCCCAATCAGCAGCACATTTTGATAAACGCCCGTGCGAATGAACTGCGAAGCCGTCACCATGCCAAACACAAACCCCGAACAAGCGGCCGTCAGATCAAACGCCACCGCTTTAGACGCACCCAACTCGGCTTGAATCTGACTCGCACTGCCAAACAAATCATCTGCCGTCGAGGTTGCGAGAATGATTAAATCCAGATCCATTGGGGAAAGGCCGGACATCTCGATCGCTCCCCTTCCCGCCTCGACTGCCAGCTTGACCAGCGAACATCCGGGTTCTGCGAGTCGGCGTTGGCGAATTCCGGTGCGAGAGGCGATCCACTCATCCGACGTTTCTACAACCTGACTCAAAGCCTCGTTACTAAGGGACACGCTAGGAGTCGCCGAGCCACTCCCGGTAATTGCAATCCCTACGCCTGACTGTTCCAAAATCTTTTCTCCATCGTGACGAGGAACTGACGAACTGCGTTCTAGCTATCCGATTGAGTGCTGACCGCAGCCTGCTCATAGCTAGAGCGAATCCGATCGAGAACCTGATTGTCGATCGCGTCTTTTGCCAACCGGGCCGCATTAAAGATCGTCGGCGCTTGAGAACTGCCGTGACTGATAATGCAGATTCCCGCAACGCCCAAAAGCAGACCGCCCCCATGTTCGGCGTGATCCATGCGCTGCTTGATTCGCTTGAGATTGGGACGCAGCAAGGTGACCCCCACTTTCCCATGCAGACCTCTGGGCAACTCTTCGCGCAGAATTTGCAAGGCCACTTCGCCCACCGCTTCAGCAAACTTGAGCAGCACATTTCCCGCAAAGCCGTCACAGACAATCACATCAAAATTGCCCGACAGCACATCTCGCCCTTCTGCGTTGCCGATAAAGGGGATTTGGGGGTTTTCTTGCAACATCTCATGGGTTTGTAGGGCCAGTTCGTTGCCCTTGTTGGGTTCTTCGCCGATGTTTAGCAATCCGACTTTGGGTTCAGTGTTGCCCAACACGTATTGAGAATAGATCGTTCCCATCAGGGCAAACTGTTCAAGAAATTTGGGTCGGCAGTCTACGTTTGCGCCCACATCCAGAATCAGTACAGGTTTACCTGCGATTAGCGTAGGGAGAACGGCCCCGATCGCCGGACGATCGATGCCCGGAAGTCGGCCCAACCGCAACAAGGCCGCCGCCATCGCTGCCCCCGAATGTCCTGCCGAGACGACCGCATCGGCCCGCTTTTTCTTGACCAGATCCATTGCCACATTAATCGAGGCTTTGGGTTTACGACGCAGGGCGGTGAGCGGTTCTTCTGACATTTCGATCGTCCCTTCTGACGGCACAATCTCGATCGTAGAAGTCTGCGTGTGTTGCTTTAAGGCTGCCTCAACCTGCTGGGGATCGCCCACCAACAAGACTTCGACTCCCAGTTCTGCTTGTGCCCTGAGTGCGCCAGCCACAATTTCGGTAGGGGCATGATCGCCGCCCATCGCATCAATTGCAATTCTTACCTGCGTTGATCCCATTGGCTCAGTTTATAAAAACCTTACAAATTCTATCTCAGATGACATTCCCACAGAGAGACAATTCTTTGAGAGGTCGGCTGATGTCTACCATCTTCGCTTGAATGGGGAGCGATGTTGCAAGAAAATCGGGGAGGAGGGAGGAGGGAGGAGCTAAACAGGGTTTTGGTCTTTGCTGGGCGCGATCGACAACTAAAAACGCCAATCGTTCCCCAGTTTTTAGGAATCGATCGGCGTTCTCTGTATATTCAGCAAGCCACCTGGGTTGTCTTTATCAAACAAAGCAGATCAGCTTCACGTTCGTAACGTAGATTATTGAAGAAGGTGATCGGGGATCAAAACCCACACCAAACTTCTTCATCCCTCGTCCCTCATCCCTCATCCCTTTCTCATCCCTCTCCTACCGTCTTCTACCACCCACACGCGATCGACCACTACCAAACGAGCTAGGGCGATTGACTCGACTGGGGGTTGAGCCATTAGAGCGGCGTAGAGTGCTGGAACCATACCCCGATCCGGTGGGGCGATCGTTTCTCACAGCAGGGCGACGAACTGTAGGATTGCTGTAGCCTGGAGAATTGATCCGTCCAGTAGAACGAAAGGCTTGACGGTTTCTCACAGCGGCCGGAGGAGCCTGATAGCGCTGTTGATAGCGGTTGACTGCTTGGTTGTAGCTGCTTCCATAACCACCAAACCCACTGAGAGGAATACCGGGTTGATAAACGGGCGGCACATAATATTGAGGCCGAAACAGGAGGCTACCGATCGCTTGACCTGCCAAAGCTCCCGCAAAAGGTGTCCAAAAACTTGGCTCTTGACGCACCACGACTGTCTGACGCTCACCCGTTTGAGGATTGGTCACATTCTCGGTGACATTGTGGACATACTCAATTTTGAAGTCTTCAGGAATGTGCAGCGAGGCTTGATTATTCTCAACCTTGAGGTAGCCTTTTTGTCCCGCTTTGATTTCTTCGGGGGTCAGTTGGGCTAGAGGCAAATTGGTCGTCCTAAAAGCGGAAGGTGTGCCAGGAGGCGTGTCTCTTAGTAAAACCGTATACTCGCCATCAGCGTCATTGTAGGTTGCCTGCTGAAGCGGATACTGACCATTAGGAAGTTTGGTTTCTCCATTGCGCGTCTCGGTCGCACGATTGGCTTGGGGACTGGATTGGGGATCACTGAGACTAGGACTGCCGCAGCCGATCGTCGTCCAACACAGAGCCAGAGACATCGAGAGAACTAAAAAACGTCGGGACATAGACCGAATCCGATTAATAAAGGGTTGTGAGTTCATGGGCTGATAACAAAAGTTTAATAGAGCAACCTTTAACAGAAAGTGTGGCGGTTACAGGGGAATTAATTCTGGAAAAAACTCTAAAAGCTGGTCAGATGTGAGTTCTTCTCCAAGGCTGGCGGGTGAAAAGTGAACCTGAACCGCTCGGAGGCGCTCCTGATAGTGCAGATTGATCAGGGCTTTGAGTCCAGTTCCCAGGGCGCTGATGCTGGCAAGGTCGGTTTCTAAATCGGGGACTTCTCCTTCGCTGGCGATCGTAATCATGACGACCAGGTTCTGCGTCACCGGAAGCGCCAAATCATCCGCAGCCTCGTTTGTCAATTCTGGGGCACTCATGTAACGCTGGGCAGAGTCGGTAAACAACTCATTTACATAGTCGCCTGCTTCTCCCTCGCTCCAAAACACATCGCCTTCGTTGGCTGCTGATTGCCAGTAGGTCTGATATTGCAACAGGCTTTGACAGAGTTCGACCAGTCCTTCGCCCAGGGTTTGCATATCGCCTTCTGACTCTACTGCGTCTCGCGCGGCTTGATTGAGAACGCCCAACAGCGGAGCGACTTCTTTGCCCGCCAAGTGAATGAATAGACGGCAGACCACAAAGCGAGTCTTACCACTAAATTGATTAAAGCGATCGCGTAGACTCATCCACCTCACCCCGCTTGAAATAAAAGAGTTTACTCAGAACATTCTTCTACTGTACTAATTCGCGGTGCAGACCATATCCGTCGTAGGGTAGCGAATACCGATCCAAAATGGAGAGATGTTTTAGAAGTCTTCAGATCGGTCTATGATCGCCACGATCGCGCCATTGAGCCTTCTCAAGATGCAGTTCGCACTACCTTTTACATTTCAGGTGACTCCTTCTCATGGGCTTTTCTCAAGTCAAGCAACTGTTATTGGGCAAAACGCTTCCTACTAGTGCCTATGCAGAAGAACGGTTAAGCAACTCAGCAGCGTGGGCAGTCCTTTCGTCAGATGCGCTTTCAACGGTCGCTTATGCCGCTCGACTCTAATTGTTTTGGTTGCAGCAGGCACGGGCGCGTCGGTATTGGGTTGGTCATTGGTCTTAAAGTCCCCCAGAATTGGCAGCTTGGGGACAGAAGCGCCAAACAACGAAGCGTAGAAACCCCATCGAATTCACGTCAATCTCGATTTCCGGATTGATGAAATCCTTTGATGAAGCCGATCGCTTGCTCGACACTGGGTAACTCAAACTTTCTCACAGGCGGCAGATTTAGACTTGGCTCTGTTTTGGAGGAGGGAATGGAGTGCTTGCCAAACTGGGGATTGTGATAGATCGTCAGGGCTTGATTGTTGGAGTTGAGTAGGGTAATTTTGGTCGGAGATTGGAAGAAGGGGATTTTTTTGATGGCGATCGGGATCGATTGCAAAAGTTTTACGCTGTCTACCTGCTGGGTTTGCTGACTCAAGCGAGTTACGAGTTTTTGAAACTGCCGCAGAATGCTTGACCCGTTACTCGAACCGTTACCCAAACCGTTGTGCATCTCTTGCGTCGGGATTTGCTGCATCAACTCCAAAATATTTTTCTGAACAAACTTGGCATCATCAAACGGAAATATCGCAACGTAGGCAGCAATGAAGAGTTGTTCGTCTCGCTCTAGCTCAAAGGTTAGCGTCGTGCGACGGCGGCGAACAGTCAGATTGGGGGGAGGGGTCAAAGCGCCACACTGTCGAGCAATTTGTTCATATGTAACGGCCAACCCACAGTGACCATCGGTGTCGAGGCGATCGTCCACCACAATCTGCACCGTCGGCGGTGTTTCATTAAAATATTCGCGACAGTCATCGGTCAAAAATTGGTAGACCCGACTCTGATCGCCATTCAAACTCAGATCGATCCAGCGGCAAGTCGCCCCCTCGGTCTTGACTCCATAAGGCGGAACGGCGTGTAATTTAACCCCCGTCATCATCGAACCACTCAAATCGGCCCCGGCCCAATCAGCCCCCGCCAAATTTGCCCGCGTTAAGTCCACATGTACCAGGGTTGCATCCAGCAAAATGGCATGACTGAGATCGGCTCCCGTCAAATTTGCGCCACTGAGCTTTGTCCCGCTTAAATCGGCCCACCGCAAATCTGCCCCGCTCAAATCAGCCCACCGTAAATTTGCCCCTGATAAATTTGCGCCTTGAAGGTTGGCTCGGCTCAGATTGGTTTGTCTGAGTTCGGACTGAGTGAGGTCTACGCCCGTCAGATCAGCACCACTGAGATCACTGCTCGTCAGATTTGCCTGCTCTAGATTGGCGGAGGTTAAAACGGCATGGCGCAAGTCGGCCCGACTCAAATTTGCGTGACTCAGGTTGGCGTATCGCAGTTTGGTGTCTCTCAGGTCTGCATTGCTGAGATTGGCTCCTTTGAGGGTGGCTCCGCTCAATTCGGCTCGTGTCAGTTCGGCTTTGATCAATTGGGCGCTTGTCAGGTCTGCTCCCGTCAGGTCTGCCAGCGTCAGGTTTGCCACGTTAAGATTTGCGCCCGTGAGGTTGGCTCTGCTGAGATTAGTGCCGTTGAGTTTGGCGACGCTGAGGTTGGCTTGACTGAGGTTGGTTTGGCTGAGATTTGCACCCGTAAAATTGACAATACTCAGGTCGGCGCGACTGAGATCCGCTCCACTCAGGTTGACTCCACTGAGGTTGGCTTCTCGGAGATTGAGGGTAGAAAACGCCCTTGACCCTGCACCATACTTTTCAAGAACTTCCTCAGCTTTCATTCAGATTCTCTTTGACCAAATATCCGAAAATTTGCGGTTTAGCTGGAGTTAACGTACCCAGATCCAAATCAGAATTAGCCTGTATAACGGGGTGGGAAATCGTATCTTCATTTATGAAAATCGGCATTGTAGGATTGGGTTTGATTGGGGGATCGCTGGGGTTAGATCTGCGATCGCAGGGTCACGAAGTTTTGGGAGTCAGCCGTCAAGAACGAACCTGTCAGGTTGCCGTAACGCGAGGAGCGGTGGATGATGCGGGAGTAGACCTTAAATTTTTAGCAGACACGGACGTGATTTTCCTCTGTACACCGTTAGCCCATCTTTACACCACGGTTACACAGTTGATTCCGTATCTTTCTCTGAACACAGTATTAACCGATGTGGGGTCAGTCAAACAATCTGTTGTTCAGGACATCTCGCCGCTGTGGAAAAATTTTGTAGGCGGACACCCTATGGCAGGCACCGCAGAAAGTGGCATCGAAGCGGCCCAGCACGGACTATTTGCCCGAAGTCCTTACGTTCTCACGCCAACTGAAACCACGCCCCCAGATGCGATCGCTCTAGTCGAATCGATCATCAAACCTTTGCAAGTCCGTCTCTATCACTGCTCACCTGCGGATCACGATCGGGCGGTCGCCTGGATTTCTCACCTGCCTGTGATGGTCAGCGCCAGTTTGATTGCAGCCTGCACCAGCGAGTCAGATTCCAGCGCATTGAAACTCGCCCAAACATTGGCAAGTTCTGGGTTTCGGGATACCAGTCGCGTGGGGGGCGGCAATCCAGAATTGGGGGTGATGATGGCTCAGTACAATACGGTTGAAGTGCTGCGATCGATCTCCGTTTATCGAGACAAGCTGGATCAGATTATTGGAACGATCGAGCAGGAAAATTGGGCGGCTTTAGAGGAAATTCTTAGTCAGAGTCAGCGCGATCGACCCAAATTCGTAGACTAAATTCGTAGCTTGAATTTGTAGGCTAATCTTCTGGGGGGCGCATGGCTTCTCGTGCCAAGACTGCTAATCCTGCAACGCCAAGACTGATGAACCAGACATATTGATACCAAAAGGCTTGAATCTGAGCAACGGCTGACAATTCGGGGTGCAGATTAGACAGATAGACGAGTAAAAACATCATCATCAATCCGCTAAACCCGGTGAAGGTCAAGCCTGCCATAATGCGAGCGGGTTTGAGTTCTGCGTCGGTGATGGTGTCGAGGTCAACCTTGGCCAGTTCGTCCAAAAACTCGTCGGCGGCTTGCGAAGTTTCTCCCAAATTCATCGCGGTTTCGGAGGGGAGGAGGGGGGCGATCGTTTCCACAGTTTTGAGGCGCAGCGATCGTTCGGTGTCTCGCAATCTTACCAATGGCGATGGGGTGGGTTCGGCAAATTCCAGCCGCTCTTTTGGGTTTTGGGACGACATGGGCAGAGGGAGGGAGGAGGGAAGAGGGAGGAGGGAAGAGGGAAGAGGGAAGAGGGAAGAGGGAGGAGGGAAGAGGGAGGAGACCTTTACAGATTGTGGCAAAAATTCTGGGCGATCGCTTCTCAGCCTTTCTGGAGTTCGTCTAGTTTAGCCAGGACTTCGCGGCTGTGGACGATCGGATTTACGCCTGTGAAGGTGGCTTTGAGGGTGCCTGCGGGATCGATGATGAAGGTGTGACGCGATGAGACAACGCCCATCCAAGAGCCGTAAGCTTTGCTGGTTGCGCCTGTAGTGTCGGCCAAAAGCGGAAATTTTAGCCCTTCAGAATCGCAAAAATCGGCGTGAGAATCGACATCATCGGCACTGATACCCAAAATTTGAGTGTTGCGATCGAGATACTTCGGTAAATCTTGCTGAAATTTTTTGGCTTCGATCGTGCAGCCTGATGTGAAATCTTTGGGGTAAAAGTAGGCGACGATCCATTTGCCTCGATAGTCTGCCAGCGAAATCTGACCGTCTCCGGTATTTGTGGGCAGCGCAAACTCTGGAGCAGGCTCGTTAATCGACGGAAGTTTGCCCCCCATTGCCAGCGCAGAAGGCACCACAGCCAGCAAAATGAGACAGCAGGAAAAGAGGAGAGTGAGGAGCGATCGACGGTTCATAGTTATATAAATAAGAGAACTTAACACAAGTTTACATCTGTACCGAGACGATCAGAACCAGAGAAAATGATTGTGTCAAAATTGAGGAGCGAACCATTTTACCGACTGCTGAACAGAACTTTACCAGCGTCTACATTTGTCAGATGCTGTCAAACTACTTCAAAAACATTGAAGTCTTTCGATTTAATCAGCTTACAGGTGAGATTTATATCTTCGCAGGTGAAGAACTTCAAATCATTATTCCCCGTGATGGACAGTGGAGGTTTGTTAATGAAGCCTAATTACGATGCGATGTCCTGGAAAGAGTTGAGAGCTTACATTCTCCAAAACCGACATGACTTGGACGCGATGGAAGCTTTCTTTGCTCGGCGCAGTCCTGATTCAGAAGCAACCTGGTTTTCTCCACCTAAAACGTTAGAAGAATGGAAGCAACAAGAGGAAGTATTCAAGGTAGAGCTTGAAAAGCAATTGAAAAAACAGAGAGATACGCCCTAATCAAAACAGAGGGACGCGATCGAATCCTTTTTTTCTCGGCGCAGTCCTGATTCGGAAGCTGTTTTATTTCATCCTCCAAAAACCGAAGAGGAATGGCATCAGCAGCTTGAAATGATTCGCCCAATTCTTGAGAAGAAACCAAAACAGGCTTAACTTTAAGTCAAAATTGCGCCACCCATTAGGCGCTGATATCGATAGTTCAATTCGGCTTTCATGGCGGGGAAACGATCGAGGCTGGGGTCTTTGGCGATCGCTTTTTCGGCGGCTTCTCGTGCCACTTCTAGAACGTCTTGATCTTCGACTAAACTGGCTAAAGCAAAATCTGGTAGCCCTGATTGACGCATTCCCAACACTTCACCGGGCCCGCGAAATCGCATATCCATCTCAGAAATAAAGAAGCCGTCTTGAGACTGTTCTAATACATTTAATCGCTGTCTTGCCGTCTCTGCTTTAGAACTGCTCATTAACAAACAGAACGACTGAGATCCCCCTCGACCGACTCGCCCTCGAAGCTGGTGTAATTGTGACAATCCGAATCGTTCGGCGTGTTCGATCAGCATGACGGTAGCGTTGGGAACGTCTACCCCGACTTCGACGACGGTGGTTGAGACGAGAATTTGAGTTTCGTTGTCGCGAAATTTGGTGATCGATTCGTCTTTTTCGGCTGAGGTCATGCGTCCGTGCAGCAAGCCGACTTTGAATTCGGGAAAGACTTTTTCTTGAAGTTCTTGATGCTCTTCGATCGCCGACTTCAAATCCAATTTTTCAGACTCTTCGACCAGCGGTAAGACGACGTAAACCTGGCGACCCTGAGCAATTTCTCGCCGGATCAAATCGTAGGCATGTGGGCGATCGCGTCCCATCAGCGCAGTGGTCTGAATCGCCTTGCGGCCGGGAGGTAATTCGTCAATCTGGCTCACATCCAAATCGCCGTGCAGGGTCAAGGCCAACGTGCGAGGAATGGGAGTCGCCGTCATGGTCAAAACGTGGGGATGCTCGCCTTTTTGCTGGAGTCGGGCGCGTTGTTGAACGCCAAATCGATGCTGCTCGTCAATCACACACAGGCCCAATCGCTGAAAGTTCACAGTGTCCTGAATCAGGGCGTGAGTCCCCACCAAAAGCGGCAACTGTCCCGTTTCGAGTTGGGCATGAATTTCGCGACGTTTGACGGCCTTGGTCGAACCTGTCAGCAACTCCACAGGCAGATTGAGTAAATTGAACCAGCCAACCAATTTTCGGTAATGCTGTTCTGACAAAACTTCAGTCGGTGCCATGAATGCGGCTTGATAGCCTGCCTCGATCGCCGCCAAAATCGCCACCACCGCTACGACCGTTTTTCCCGATCCGACATCGCCCTGAACTAATCGATTCATCGCACTGGGCTTTTGCAAATCATTCAGAATATCGTTGATGACTCGCTGCTGTGCGCCTGTAAATTGGAAGGGCAAACTCTCCGTAAATCGGTGAATCAGTTCGCCTTGGGGAGCCAGAATCGCGCTTTTCTGAATCTGCTGCTGTTCTTGTCGTCGCTTGAGCAGACCGAGTTGCAGATAGAAAAATTCGTCAAACACCAACCGCCGTCGAGCCGCCGCCAGCTTCTCGCTGTCAGGGGGAAAGTGAATGTGAGCGATCGCTTCCGCTAATCCAATCAACTGATAGTGATCAAGCAGTCCGGGAGGCAGCGCTTCTTGAAGTTTGGAAACGGCTGGAAGTGAGGCGACGACTGTTTTTCTGACCAGATCAGCACCCACCCCTTCGGTCAGCGAATAAATAGGAATGATCCGCCCGACTGTCAGGGAATCAATCGCATCGCCTGAGTGATCCAAAATTTCCAAATCCGGATCTTCGAGCGTTTTACCAAACTTGGTTTCTTTGACCAGACCGGATGCAGCGATCGCGGCCCCGACAGGAAACTGGCGCTTTTGTTGTTCTTGCCAGCCTCGATTGCTGTAACGCGCTCCCGCAAAAAATCGGCTGATCTTCATCTGACCTGTGCTGTCACGAATCACAAGTTCGACGATCGTCAGCTTACTGTTGCGCGGACTGGTAAAACAGCTACAGCTTTTGATCGTTCCCACCAACGTCACCGTCTCGCCGACCTGCAATTCTCGGATGCTCACCTGACGCGCATAGTCCACATGGTCACGCGGGTAGTAATACAGCACATCCCGCACCGTGTACAGCCCCAACTTCGCCAGTTTCTCGGCATTTTTTGGGCCAATTCCGGGCAGATACGTTAATTTTTGGTCGAGAGAAAGATCGCGATTAACTTCCGCAACCGGAGCCGTTTTGGGCGTTTTGATCGGGGGTTTTGGGTCTGGTGAATGGGAAGATTCTGCCGTTTTGCTGTGAGTGGTGTCTTTGTGAACTTGATACAGAAATCGTCTGGTCTCAGCCACCAAATGCTGTCGTTCAGAAAAAGATAGATCGGCGTAACCTGCAAACTTTTGGGCAATTTCTTGACACTTTTGGCGATCGACAGACAGATCTGCCGCAGGTTCACTCAAGTTGAGGCGCAAAAATTCATTGAAGTGGTAACGATTCCCCTCCAGGTTATTGAATCCATGCTCCGCCTCAACTGCAAGAGCCTTTTGCAACTTCACCAGATCCATCGAATTAGACAATTTGTACTACTTTTAATCTGCCTGCTCGATGAAGTCTAACAAAATTCGCTGCGCCCCTTGAGTCAACGGTCGAATCTGCTGCGCCCGATCGCTATACCGTTCCCCTCGCCGAATCTCTTCGCGAGTCAGTAGCTGCATGTCCCAGCCTTCCATCAGCGTCAACTCTGACAACTCCACCTTGAGCGGCGCATAAAATACATAGCGAATCACCTTCTCATCGACATAGCAGCCAAACCGCTGAACGATCGGCATTACATAATTGATCTCTTCGACTACTTCCCGCTGGACGGCGATTTCGGGTGTTTCTCCGGGTTCCAAGTGTCCGCCAAACATGCCCCAATGAGCGGGATAGACGATATTGGGCACATCATCGCGTAGCTGCATTAGAAATTGATTTTCACAGTGTTGATTCTCACGAGTAAGAATGGCGATCGCGACCTGGACGCGAGTTTCATCTGGTGCGGCTGCAAAGTCGTCAATCCGATTCATGAAGTTTTACCCACAGAAACGACCTCAACGGCTCCCTGTTGCTCAAGATAGACCGTGCCCGACTCCCGACCGTCTAGCAGAATACTCTGATAGCGAACTTTTCCAGTCACTTTCACCTCAGTCGCCACTGGCAGCTTTTCTTTTGTCACAACCCAAATCTTCCCCGTCGCATCTTGAAGCTCAAAAGCCCGTTGACCCAGGAGCGGCGCTTGAGCGACAATTTTGCCCTGCAACCGCACCGTATAATTCGTTTTACCCTTTTGAATCTCACTGATCTTGGTCGTACCAAAATCCAACACAGAAAACACCGCCCCCGGTTGAACTGGCTCAGACGCTTGAGGAGACCCACAACCCACCAAAAAAACCAGCCCAACACAAGAGAAGACCGAGAAGAGCGATCGCATAACCCCCACCGCCTCAAATGGTTTAACTCACAATCCGGGACATCTACAATCAAAGCTGGCGATCGAATCGCCACACCCAAAGTCAAATCCAGCAACCCATTACAAGGTAGTCCAAATCTGCCAAACTGAGCGGAAGATCACCCGCATTCAGCCAAACCTCCCAATTCTAAGTTCATCCCTCATCCCTCATCCCTCATCCCTCATCCCTCATCCCCATGATTCTCCTCGACGGTAAAGCCCTCGCCCAAAAAATGCAGACCGAGTTAGCCCAACAGGTGCAAACCCTGCAAGCTCAAAATCGTCCTCCCGGTTTGGCTGTACTGATGGTCGGAGACAATCCCGCCAGCGCCGCCTATGTGCGAAACAAAGAACGCGCCTGTGCAGCCGTGGGGATCGCCTCGTTTGGCAAACACTTTCCGATCGAGACGACTCAAGCAGAATTAGCGCAAACGATCGGAGAATTAAACCAGGACGATCGCGTCGATGGCATTCTGGTACAACTGCCGCTACCCGATCACCTCGATAGTGTCGCTCTGCTCAATCAAATCAATCCCGACAAAGACGCAGACGGGTTGCATCCCTTTAATCTAGGGCGACTGCTGCGCGGCGAACCGGGGCTGAGAAGCTGTACACCCGCCGGCGTGATGAAGCTGCTCGAAGAATATCAAATTGATTGTAAAGGCAAACAAGCGGTCGTCATTGGGCGTAGTATTTTGGTGGGGAAACCCATTGCACTCATGTTGTTGGAGGCGGATGCGACGGTGACGATCGCCCATTCTCGCTCTCATGACCTGACGGCGATCGCCCAAAGTGCTGACATTTTGATCGCAGCAGTCGGTCGGCAAAACCTGGTCACAGCCGAAATGGTCAAACCGGGAGCCGTGGTGGTCGATGTGGGGATCAATCGCGTAACTGACGCGACGGGCAAAAGTCGTCTGGTTGGAGATGTCGATTTTGATGCGGTGCAGCAGGTCGCAGGATACTTAACGCCTGTTCCGGGTGGGGTGGGTGCGATGACTGTTACCATGCTGTTGCACAATACAGTGTGGAGCTATTCGCAAAAGCTTTGAGGGTTGAGAACTAAAAACTAATTTTCACCTTTCTCATTTTTATAAAATCTCTAATGCAAAATTTGCCCAATGGGAAGCAAGGCTCAGTAGGAGGGACTCTAATGGTGGTGACGGACGGAACACAGTTTTCTAAACAAGCGCCTCAGTTTGATCTGCGGGCTTATCTCGCGGCAAGACAAAAAAAGGTAGAAGCGGCCCTCGATCGCTCGCTTCCGATCGTCTACCCTGAGCAGATCTACGAAGCGATGCGCTACTCTCTGCTGGCCGGTGGAAAGCGGCTACGGCCGATCCTCTGTCTAGCAACGTGCGAATTGGCAGGAGGAACGATCGATATGGCGATGCCAACCGCCTGCGCGTTAGAAATGATTCACACGATGTCGCTGATTCATGACGATTTGCCTGCGATGGATGATGACGACTATCGGCGGGGCAAATTGACCAACCACAAAGTTTTTGGCGAAGCGGTGGCGATTTTGGCGGGCGATGGGCTGCTGGCTTACGCTTTTGAGCATATTGCGGAAGAAACTCAGAACGTGCCTGCCGATCGTCTCGTCAAAGTCATTGCTCGATTGGGGCGGGCCGTCGGGGCTGCGGGGCTGGTCGGCGGACAGGCCGTTGACCTCCATTGTGAAGGCGTTTGTGATGTCAAGATTGAGACGCTCAATTTCATCCACGCCCACAAAACGGCCGCTTTACTCGAAGCTTCGGTGGTCAGTGGCGCTATTTTAGCCGGGGCCTCCGAAACAGATGTTCAGAAATTGACTCGATATTCTCAAGCGATCGGACTAGCCTTTCAAATCGTCGATGATGTCTTAGATATCACGTCCACTCAAGAAGAATTGGGCAAATCAGTCGGCAAAGATCTGCGCGCTCAAAAAGCTACCTATCCCAGCTTTTGGGGCATCGACGAATCCAAAAAGCAAGCCCAACAACTCGTCGAACAGGCCAAGTCAGACGTATCAGGATTTGGCGATCGCGCCCTACCTCTGATGGCGATCGCGGACTTTATCACCGCCCGAACCCACTAAGAACTACCGATAAAAAGTGCCGATTCAAACCAACTGAACAACCCACCAAACCCTTTCATCCCTCATCCCTCCCCCCTATGCAGGACTTTGGCACCATTTTAGACAACCGAGTGCTGCTGATCGCTCTCGTCGCGTGTTTGATTGCTCAGGCTACAAAGCTATTGGTTGAGTTAGTCGTCAATCAGAAGGTTAACTTGAAGGTTTTGGTCGAAAGTGGTGGAATGCCCAGTTCTCATGCGGCGTTGGTAGCAGCGCTAGCGGCAGGAGTCGGGCAGACATCGGGATGGGCCAGCAGTGAGTTTGCGATCGCCACCGTGTTTGCCATTATCGTCATGTATGATGCGGCGGGTGTGAGACGGGCAGCCGGAAAGCAGGCACAAATTCTCAACCAGATGATCGACGAATTCTTTCAGGGCGAACATCAATTTACTGAAGAACGGCTCAAAGAACTGCTCGGACACACGCCCGTTCAGGTGATTGTCGGCTCGATTTTGGGAATTGCGATTTCTTGTGTCGCCGAGTTTGTCTTTAATCTAAAGTAAATAATTTGAAGTAAAGCTATCTGCCGCCGATCGCAGGCACACTCACCGCAGATCTCAAAAGGGTGACGCGACGGCTATCGACAACCATCGCCCAAAAGCCGCGATCGCTGAGTTTCTGTAAAGTTGAGTTAGCGATCGCCTGATCCGTCGTTTGAATGGCTAACAGATAGGGACGCTGACCATAAGAGACCAGACCCACTTCTTTGCTCAATGCCTGCTGGACTTGCCCCGCCAATTCTGGACGATCAAAGTAACTGACCAAGACGGCATATCCAGTCCCAAGCGGTTGAGGGTTGTAGGTCGATGGATCAGAGGCTTTGGCCGACAGAGGTGCAGGTTCGGGGGGGCGAGTCGCTGTCGGAGTCTGAGTTGAGCGGGCGACAAAGGCTTGGAGTCCAACGGTTTGGGTGAGGTATTGGGCCCACGAGTTAGCCGTCTCAACCGAACTAAAGCCACTCACACGAGTCACCACATTTTCCAGGTAGTTACAGACCGTCGCATCTGCATTGTTGGGCAACACACTCCGGACTTTGGACTGGGTTTCTGAAGTTTTGTTGAGAACCAATAACAGATACTCGCCGGACTTGGGGGGCTGACACTGAGGATAGGAGGTCTGCGCCATCGTGCTTGTGGCAGTCATCGCCAACCCTGCAACTGTGAGAAATACCTGTAACGATCGAGTCATAGTGAGTTTTGACTTTTGGATTCTAGATTTTAGACGGTCTCAGGCGATTTGTTTCAAATTTAGTCGGACGGGTTTGAGTGATTTTACCGATGAGCTTCTATCTAATCTCTAAAATCTAATCTCTAAAATCCGAAGCGCCTATGAGACAGAAGACAGTGACGCAAGCGGTTGAGGAATGGTTTCTGAAGCCTCAAACTGCCCGGTGATCACGTATTCTAATCGCAGTTTTAGCCAGGTGATGAATTGAGGATTGGTAGACACGATCGCCGCTGCGGGTTGGGGACAGCCAGCTTTGACGGATGCCAATTCGGGCGCTTCCAAAAAGGCAGGCTGACGAATTAGCCAAAAATCAATTTCCTTTTCGTTTTCTCGATAGTTGCGAGTTCGCTCTTTGATCACTTCTGCGATCGGTTCTTCGTCGATGAGAAATTTCTCGCTGGCCAAAACGTAATAGTAAGTCGTCATTTGCTTAAATTTGTAGCTTGGAGGGCAAAAGGATGAGTTGGGCGGTTTGAGTGTGAGGTTCAACGAATCTCTAAGCCAAGATCTTCATGTTCAAAGTTCTCCTCGAATCGCTTGTTTCATCTCGCGCACGGCTCGTTCTAACCCGACCAGGGCGGCCCGGCTGATGATCGTGTGTCCAATATTCAATTCTTCCATGCCTGGGAGACCTGCGATCGCAAAAACATTCCAATAAGTCAAACCGTGTCCCGCATTCACGCGCAGGCCAGCGGCGATCGCTTGTTCACAGCCTTTGGCTAAGAGTTCTAATTCTTTTTGGCGATCGGACTCGCTGTGAGCTTCGGCATACTGTCCGGTGTGGAGTTCGATAAATTTTGCGCCTGTGGCGGCGGAGGCTGCAATCTGGTGAGAATCTGCATCAATGAATAAACTGACCGGAATGTGAGCGTCTTGGAGTTGGGCGACGACTTGCTGCATACGATCGCACTGCCCTGCAATGTCTAATCCGCCTTCGGTCGTGACTTCTTGACGCTTTTCGGGGACGAGGGTGACGTAATCGGGTTTGATATCGAGGGCGATCGCCACCATTTCATCGGTCGCTGCCATTTCTAGATTGAGATGAGTTCTCACCGTTTGACGCAACAGCCGTACATCCCGGTCTTGAATGTGGCGACGGTCTTCGCGCAGATGAACGGTGATGCCATCGGCCCCGGCTAGTTCTGCGAGGACGGCGGCCGCAACGGGGTCAGGCTCTACAGTGCGTCGTGCTTGACGAATAGTGGCGATGTGGTCAATGTTAACGCCGAGAGTAGGCAATTTCTTTTCTCCAAAAGGCTCGATCTTGATTTTAGTGCATCTACGATCGTAGCTAAAACGATCAATTCAAGTCACTCTTAAAGTCTCCCAAAATTGGCAGCTTGGGGGGCAGAAGCCGTCAACACCGAAGCCGCGTCCATCAAATTCACATTAATAAACAAGAGCAAATCGAACTCAATCACGACGAATATTTAGCCAGGTGGGTGACTGAGATTCGCGACCCCTGGAGGGTAACTCGGAGAGATCGCTTTCCTCTCGCTGAACTTGGTCTTTGATGGTTGCCAGATCGGTGTAGAGGTCAGACACATTGATCAAGCTGTCACTGGTCATTGAGTAAAGGCTCACCACCTCGACCCGCACGCCCCGATAACTAACCGAATTGACTGCATAAGCGAGATCTCCATCTCCACTAAGCAAAACGATCGTGTCACAACAACCTGACAACCTCAACATATCGACCGCCATTTCAACATCCAAATTAGCCTTACGAGTGCCATCTGGAAACTGAATTAACTCTTTAGCAACGACGCGATATCCGTTGCGGCTCATCCAGAGTAAAAATCCCTGTTGTTTTTCGTTACTGCGATCGACTCCGGTGTAAAAGTAAGCCCGTACCAGTCGCCGCCCCCCAACTAAAAATTGCAGAAGTTTTGCATAATCGATGCCAACACTCAAGACCGATGCTGCATAAAACAGATTAGAGCCATCGACCAACACCACCACGCGGTCGTGCTCCTGAGAGGCATTCGTCACCCTGCTAGAAGCCGCTACTTCTGGCTCAAACGGCTCATTCCAATGATCTAAGTTAGGCAAGTGACGCTCTCTCTGAGGTCTGGGAATGAGTCCCGACATAACAGCCTCCGGGTGAATGAGTTTGCGGATTGCTCCTGGTTTTGGGGCGATCAAGCTCAAGTAAAACGATGGGAAAGGCTCTCTACCGCGCAGTGATTCAAAAGCAGAAGAATTTAAGATTTCTTTTAGTTTTTAACATGATTTCCTGACAATTGACTTGAGTTGATCAACCCAGCAATCACTCTTGATTTATCGCAACATTTTTGGATGAAATGAAACTTGGTTAGAAGTCTGTGCATTCGTCTAAGCAGCGTAAAAGTTCGGCAATGGTGCCGACATGGGCGATCGCTCCTCTCGGTAGATGCGGTGCATCGCCATCAAACAATTCTGAAATCGCGCCCAAACAAACCTGCTGCTCTAGATGAGTCTGCAACGGCTGCCAATCAAATGGCAGGGGACAATCCGCATAAAAATGATTCCATGCCCGCAAAAAAGGACTGAGTAACCAACTCCAAACTGTGCCCTGATGGTAAGCCAATTCTCGCGTCCAGACCGCGCCTTCATAGCGTCCTTGATAATTGGGATCAGTGGGGTCAAGCGTTCGTAAGCCATAGGGAGTCAGGAGTCGATCGCGGGCCACCTGCAAAATCTGTCTTGCCTGGTCTGAAGAAAACGCACAGTGATGAAGCGACAGGGCCAAAACTGCATTGGGTCGAAGGGTTGGGTCGCTGCGATCGTCTGGGGTGATCACGTCAAATAGATAGCTGCGATCAGCATTCCAAAATCGCTGAAGAGACTGCTTTACCTGACTGGCTTGATCGGCATAGCGACGGGCTTGGTTGACGAGGGCAGCATTGGTGGTATCCGATTGACTCAAAGCCGTAGCCCACTGAGTGGCCCAACACAACGCAGAATACCAGAGCGCATTCACTTCGATCGGTTTGCCTCGACGGGGAGTGACGGGTCGATCGTGGACGCGGGCATCCATCCAGGTGAGGGCGATCGTGGCATCATCCCAAATCACCAGTCCATCGGAGGCATCAATGCGAATGTTGTAAAGCGTCCCGGCTGTAAAAGATTTGTAGATTTGTTTGACTACGCCGTACTGTTGAGTGAGAAAGTCCCAATCTTGGCTGGCTTCTAGATAGAGTCCGAGCATTTCGATCCACCAGAGTGAGGTGTCGATGCTGTTGTAGATGGGCTTTCCGTCAGGTTCGGCAAAGCCATTGGGAATCAGCCCTTGATAGCAGTATTGTCCGAGTGTTTTTAATAGCGATCGCGCCAGTGAATAGCGTTGTGTCGTCAGGGCTAATCCAGGAAGTGAGATTAAGGTAAAGCGTCCGATATCTCTAAACCAGGGGTAACCCGAAATGAGCGTTGGCGTTCCGGTTGTGCTTCTAAAGGCGACAAAGCGATCGCTCGTTTCTAATAGTTTTTTCTGAAAGTTTGATGAGGCTGTGTCAGTCAAGGGTGCAATCCGATCGGTTTGTTGTTGGAGTTCGCGATCAAACGTTTCGCTGGTGAGCTTTAGTGATTCGGCTGTCAATCCTACGCTTGCTTCTAATGTGATCATTTCTCCGGCGTGCAGTCTGGTTGAAATGTATCCTGGACTATAGAGATCTTCGCAATCATTTAAACCGCGTTGAGTTTCTTCGGGATAGTGAAAATTCCAGTACCAAACGCTGTCAGGCTGATATTGTCCTTGACTCCAGCAAAGTTGCCACGGGGTTCCGACTTGACCCGGCCGCATCGATTGCAAACTCAGATGGTGTGGCTCGACCAGTTGAGAAAAGCTCAGATCAGGGGATTGGTGTTGCTGTTGATGAAGGGGGCGATCGCCGATCAAAGGACGCAATCTCAAAACCGCTGCTTTTTGCCCCTGATAGCGATATTGCATCAACACACGATGACTAAACTCAGGTAAACCAGACGCTTCTTGATCCTGCTTTTGTAACCCGTAGGGCATGAGAATCTGACGAGTCAATGCCCAGTCATCTTGTTGCCAAACCCAGGTCGGCACCGGATCAGGCGAGAACGATCGCAGCATTTCCCCTTTTGGAGACACCGTACCGTCATGCCAAAAGTTTGTCCCCAGTGAGAAGACAAATCCAGCGATTTCTAGACTGGCATCAATGTGAGAAAGCAGTAGCGTGCAGCGATCGGGGGGATCAAGCGCCGCCATCAACCACCCATGATAGGTGCGAGTACGCGCATCACAAATGGTGCCACTGGCAAAGCTGCCTAGCCCGTTAGTGAGTAGCCATTCTCGAATGTCGAGGTCGTTCATGGGGATGGGGTTAGGAAGCTTCTACTCAAAACTAATATCGTGTTTTCATCTCAGATAGCGTAATCTTTTTTAGCCTTCACGATGTTTTCATTAGAAACCTCCGAGAACTTTGGTCGTCTTAAGAAATAAAGGAATGTGCGTTAGGCTCTAATGCTGTTTTGTCTAAGTCTGAAGTCCAAAATCTGAAGTCCAAAATCTGAAGTTCAGAGTCCAGAGTCTAAAGTCCGCAGCATCAAAGTATGAACTGGTATGAAAACCCTGATTGTGTAAAGGCTTGGCGCTCCTTCCCCGTGACACTTCACAAACAGTAACAACTCGGCTCTTAAGGACTTTCGTGGCTTGCGATACTAAATCTATTAAGTCTCGTCTCTGTTGGGGGTGAAATCGATGAAACTATCTCGTTGGGCAACAATTCCGACTGCGCTGGCCGCTGTTTTGGCAATAGGAAATCTTGCAGTGAGTCAAACAGTTGCGATCGCTCCAAACTCGCAAACCATGACCCTGAATGGAACTTCTGGCGGCCCTAAAAAAGATGCAAGCTGTGCAGGGTTTATTAACAATACGCCCAATCACGTTATCCAGGTGACGGCTGATGCCAATCTTCGCTTTAGCCTTCAGGGATCAGGCGAACCGACGCTACTAATTACCGGATCGCAAGGGCAAAACTTCTGTGTGCAAGCTGATAGCCTATCGGGTGGCAAAATCGAAATTCCAGGACGCTGGACAAAAGGAAAGTATCAAGTCTATGTGGGCGATCGTGCCCAGGGACGCAATCCTTACACCTTGTCGATCGCACCTCAAAATTAAACGGGACTCTGGACTTTAGACTCCAGGCAGAACAGCATTTGATGTCCTATGTCTTGAGTCTATTGCCTTTAGTGGGCGTTGTATCTTTAGTGGGCGTTGTAGTAGAGGCGGGTACCTTTGGCATCGATCGCTTCTCCTAGTCGATTTAAAGCGTGAACGTAGGCGGCCGTCCGCATGGGGATGGAGTGGGTGTGCGCGATAGTCCAGATTTGTTCTGTCTCGTCGATCATTTTGCGCTGAAGGCTCTGGTTGACTTCGCCGATCGTCCAGTACATGCCGCTGCGGTTTTGCACCCATTCAAAGTAGCTGACGGTTACGCCTCCTGCATTGATCAAAATGTCAGGAAAGACATAAATTCCCTTAGCTTCAAGAATGGGATCGGCGGCAGAGGTGATCGGCCCGTTGGCCACTTCAAAAATTAGTTTGGCTTTGACTGCGGGAGCGTTTGTTTCTGTAATCTGCTTTTCTAAGGCAGCAGGAATCAGAATATCCACGTCTAACGCCAACAGTTCTTCATTGGTAATCACCTCGTGATCCACAATGTTGCAGACCGTCCCTTCACAATAAACGGCTTTCATTGCACGAGTCGAATCTTTGAACTGGCGCACACTGGGAATATCTAACCCATTTTTGGCATAGATTCCGCCTTGAGAATCGCTGACCGCCACCACCTTGTAGCCCGCTTTGAATAGCAAGTCCGCCAGCGTCCCTCCCGCATTGCCAAACCCTTGAACAGCGACGGTTGTGGTTTGTGGAACGCGATCGAACTTCGGCAAAATTGCTTCAATCGCATAAAACGCCCCCATCGCCGTCGCCGCTTCCCGTCCTAGACTGCCTCCCATTGCGATCGGCTTGCCCGTCACCACGCCGGGACTAAGCTGCCGCTTGATAATGCTGTATTGATCCATCATCCAGCCCATAACCATCGCGTTGGTGTAGACATCGGGAGCCAGAATATCGACATCGGGGCCAATAAAGTCAGCGATCGCGTCAATATACCCCCGGCTCAACCGCTCCAATTCAAGTCGAGACAACGCTTTGGGGTTGACCGTAATGCCCCCTTTTGCGCCCCCAAACGGCAAACTCAACGCCGCACACTTAAACGTCATCCAAAACGATAGAGACTGCACCTCATCGAGCGAAACGTTGGGATGATAGCGCACGCCTCCCTTACCTGGCCCGCGAGCGTCATCATAACGAACCCGATAACCTTGAAACACCTTCAGCGACCCATCATCCATTCGCACCGGAATCGAAACCGTAAGGCTGGCTTTGGGAAATTTGAGCGACTCGATCGTATCCTCAGAAACCGAAGTGTACTTTAGTGCCCGTTCTAACTGTCGAGCCGCATCCGATAAGAGAGAATCTGCCATAACTGTTATTTTTCCGGCTTATCTAGAAAGCAAATGCAAAGATAGATGAGGTTCCTTCATGATGAAGAAACGATTCCTGAAGTTCGTCGCCCCCAAACGGCTTTAACTGTCTGCCCCTCTTGATAACCCTTCTTAGCCCATGATTGAACTTCTCCTGGCCGTTCTCTCTGCGTCGGCGGCCGCAGGAATGAGAATTGCCCTACCGCTGCTGGTCATTGGTCTCGTCTTTGGAGGAGAGTTGTGGTCGCGGGTGCCCATTTTGTCTCGTCTGTCGCCGCCGATCGTGCTGGGTGTGCTGGTCAGTTGGTCGCTGTTGGAAATCTTCGCATCAAAGAATCGCGTTGGACAGCGATCGCTACAAATCGTTCAACTTTTGCTCAGTCCGATGGTGGGGGCAATGATGGGAATGGCGATCGCCCAGGCAACAGATGTTCCCGGCTGGTTGTCTAATCTGTTGGGGGCAGTGGGAGGCTTGCTGGCGCTAGTCTTACAACTGGTGCAGGTTGGCTGGTTTTACCGTTTGAGCGGTTTACCTTTGTGGATTATTTTTTTCCAAGATATTCTGTGTGTCGCGCTGGTACTATTTGCCTTTGATGCGCCCCGCCAAGGGGGAATTATTGCCCTACTGTTACTCTGGTTAGCGATTCGCAGCTCCAAAAATTGGCAGCGCTGGTATCGTCAGCAAGCGCAACCAGGACAAAAGGGCAATCCTCGGCGGTATTTGCAAGACCCGGATTAGGAGGGAAGAGGGAGGAGGGAGGAGGGAGGAATTGGTCTTGCTAGTCTGTAGGATGAAGATTCACCGTGGGCTTAGTTCCTTGATGTGTCTCTCAAGTTCTTTAGGAGTTTTTGGAGAGATTGTGTCGATCGCTTGCCCTAAAATGTCAGGCTGAAGCGAAGGAGTTCGTTGAACTGAGCCTAAATTTACATTGAATTCAACAATTCCAAAGAATTCTGAGTCTTAACGTCAATTCACCTTTCTCATCCCTCATCCCTCCTCGCGAAGCGGAACGAAGTTCTCCCTCATCCCTCATCCCTCCTCCCTCATCCCTCATCCCTCATCGCGAAGCGGAACGAAGTTCTCCCTCATCCCTCATCCCTTCCTACGTCGTGTATTCTGCGTTGATCTTCACATAGTCGTAGCTAAGATCGCAGCCCCAAGCTTTGCCGCTTCCTGATCCGTTGCCGACACTGACTGAGATGAGAACGGTGTCTTCTTGCAGATAGGCCCCGGCGGCGGCTTGTTTGAGATACTCGCTGGCAGAAGGACGATCAAACATTTGAGGTTGTCCGTTTTGCATCATCAAAAAGTCGCCCAGCTTGATCTGAAGTTCGCTTTGCTCAAAGGGGATGCCTGCCCGTCCCGCAGCGGCCGAAATTCTCCCCCAGTTGGGATCGCGACCAAAAATTGCGGACTTGACGAGAGAAGACCCTGCGATCGTTTTGGCAATTTGCCGAGCACCATCATCGTCTGGGGCCCCCGAAACCTGCACCTCGATCAGACAGGTGGCACCTTCACCATCCCGCGCGATCGCTTTCGCTAAGTAGGTACACACTTCTGTCAACATCGCTTCTAGCTTGTCGGCATCGGCTCCCATTTCGGTAATAGCGGGAGTGCGAGACTGACCATTGGCCAGAGCAATCAGCGTGTCATTGGTGCTGGTGTCTCCATCAACGGTGATTTGATTGAAGCTGCGATCGGCGGCTCGACTCAGCATTTGTTGCCACAGTTGGGACGACACCGCCGCATCACAAGTGACAAAAGACAGCATCGTTGCCATATTGGGGTGAATCATGCCTGACCCTTTAGCAATGCCTCCCATCCGGACGGGACGATCGCCAATCATCGTTTCTAAAGCGATCGTTTTGGGGACTAAATCCGTCGTCATGATAGCTCTAGCGGTCGTCTCCGAACCCGTTTCGCTCAAGGTGGCAATTAGTTGGGGAATGCCCGATCGAATGGCATCCATTTTAATCCGCTGCCCGATCACGCCCGTCGAGGCCAGCAAGACTAAATCTGAGGAAATGTTTAAGGCTTGAGACACGAGTTGGGCAGATTCTAGCGCGTCGATCATGCCTTGAGTCCCGGTGGCGGCGTTGGCCTGTCCGGCGTTGCAGAGAATAGCGCGGGCGATCGACTTTGCCTGAAGGCGTTCTCGACAATAATCGACGACAGGCGCTCTCGTTTGGCTAGTGGTGAATACCCCGGCAGCGATCGCGTCTGCATCAGAGACAATCAGTGCTAAGTCAGGGAGACCGGACGGCTTGAGTCCTGCGGTGATGCCTGTCGATCGATATCCCTTGGGGGCTGTCACCCCACCCGAAACCTGCTGCCAATCTGCCATAATCCTATCTCCCTTCCCTTATCGAGCCATGAGAGCGGATTATATCAAGTCAAAGGGGTAGAGGATGATTTCAGAAAGCCGATAGATAAGAAAAAAGGGAGGGTCGCATCTCGCAACTCCCCCTGTCATCAGGGTGCATCTACTGAACACAGTATGTCACCTTTGGGGTGTAGGGTGAAACCCCTCAAGCAATTCTTTGTCAAAATTACATAATTTTCTCGCGAAAATTTCACAGAACAAATAAAAACCAGTGTTTTTTCGGTAGAAATTATGTGCTAGGTGCTATCTGAATTTCTAGATTGAGTGTAAATCTGCTCGTTTTATGGTAGCGCTTTCAAAAGAGGATGTTTCGGTCTGTGGCGATCGAGTTCCGCGACTGCAACCAGTTTTGAACTCATCCTAGGTCAACCAGGCATGTAACCCTAATTTAGACCTTGAGATTGGAGCCATTCTAAAATGATGTCTGCCGAAATCCTCCAATCTTCTCCCAACATTAGATTGTGAGAAAGGTCGCTTAGCAAGATAGGCTTTGTGTGGTGAATATTAGCAATCTTTGTACACTCCTTGTCTGGAACTAAGGGATCTTTTGTACCCTTAATGACTAATACCTGCTGAGGTTTTACAGGGCGATTAAACTTTAGAGACGTTAGCTCTTTTAACATTAAATATCCGGATTCAGATTGATTTACAATTTTCTGACTATATTGATTTCTTTCCTCTTCGGTTAGCTTGTTGGGTAGGAAAAAGCTTTGAATGACTTGTGAAGAATGCCACAAAACATCTGGGTTAGAAGTCAACAGCATTTGAATTGTTTTAGCAGGATAAAGGCGAAGAAAGCGAAGTCCTACGGCACGCAATCCTGACGGTGTACTTGTAGACATGATGACTGCGGCAGGCACAGAGTTTTTTTCAATATATTTTTGAACCAGCATCCCACCCAGTGAATGACCTACTAGAATGGTCGGTTTCTCAATTTTTTGTATTGTTCGATCGATATCTTCCAAATATTCACTAAAACTAACTTTTTGAGAGCTTGAGTCACTATTTCCATGTCCTCGCAAGTTGAGCGCGTAGGCAAAATATCCCGACTGAGCAAAATAATCTAGAAAATGTTCTTCCCAACACCATGCGCCATGATAGGCACCGTGAATAAATAGAACACTTTGGCCACTTTTGTTACCTTCAGGCGATCGGACAATCAGTTCAAGCTGCATCGCTAGTCTCACATATCCCTATTCTTGTCTTAAATACTAATAAACTCTAACTAATCAGTTCTAACTAATAAATTCTCCAATCAGTCTTTAATTCTCCCCTGTTTTTAAGGAGTTATCCCATTAGCAGGAAGATTAAGAGGTTAGCGTTCTCTTATCCTGTTAGATGATGATAGACACCGACAGCTATGAAGACAACCCTAGAGAAGCCAATGCAAAAGCCTGCTCAAGAGGAAACGCTAGAGAACTTTGCTTACCAGGCGATCGCTAAACATTTCAAAAAATTTGTCAAACACGAATTAGACGTTTTGCAAGACAAAGATCCAGAATATTTGCATCAAATGCGGGTGGGAATTCGACGGTTGCGGACGGCAATTCAAGTGTTTGGGTTTGCGATCGAGTTGCCCACAGCCGCCAGCGACCCCTTGCGGGTAACTCAAAGAGATCGTCGTCTTTCCAAAATTGCTCAAACCCTTGGAGCGGTTCGCGATCTGGATGTGTTGACCGCAGCGCTCGAAGCTCAACAGCAAACAGATTTGCCCAAAGCAGAACAGTCAAAATTGACCACGTTGCTCAAAAAGATGCACAAGCAGCGCAAACAGGATTTTGACCAGCTAAAACAGACCCTAAAAAGTAGTAAATACCAAGATCTCAAAGATGCCTTTGATCACTGGTTAGACAAGCCTAAATACGATGCGATCGCTCAACTGCCGATTCTAGAAGTGCTACCTGATCTATTGTTGCCGTTGATTAGCAAAACGCTGCTGCATCCTGCTTGGCTCGTCGGGGTCACCTTTGAAAATGGCAAAGCCACAGTTCCTCCACTACAGCCTGAGACGATCGGGCAATTTCTCAATCAACACAGCTCAACGCTGCACGATCTTCGCAAACAGATGAAGCGGGTACGCTATCAAACCGAACTGTTTGTCGATTTTTATGACGATCGCTACGCTGCTCAGGTTGACGAATTTAAGACCATTCAAGAAGTGTTGGGGCAGATTCAAGACAGCGCAGTGCTGCAAGATTATCTAGCGACTCAGCTACAGGTTTCTCTGACAGAGACTTGTCCGACGGTGGCTCGACATCTCGATCGCAATGTTGCTCATGCCTGCGAACAGTGGCAAACTCTGCAAAGTCACTATCTAGATGCAGAGTTTCGATCCAGTCTGCGACAGTTATGTAATGCTCCCCAGGTAGCAGGATCTACTTTCTCTTAGTTCAGCGTCTAGTTCTGCGTCAAAATTTCATACCCGGTTGCCGTGACGACGAGCGTATGTTCGCATTGGGCTGAGAGTTTACGATCTTTGGTGACGGCCGTCCATTTGTCTTTGAGAACTTCGACTTCCCAGGTGCCTTCGTTGATCATGGGTTCGATCGTAAAGACCATTCCGGGACGCAGCTTTTTACCCGTGCCGCGTTTGCCATAGTGAGGAATCTGAGGCGCGGTGTGAAAAATATTGCTGATGCCGTGACCCACAAAATCTCTCACTACGGAGAACCCTTGAGACTCTGCATATTCCTGAATGGCTGCCCCAATGTCGCCGATTTTTGCGCCAGGTCTGACCTGCTCGATCCCTAGATGACGGCATTTGTCGGTGACTTCGACGAGTCGTTTGGCCAAAGGGGACGGCTCGCCGACGAGGTACATTTTGGAGGTATCGCCGTGGTAGCCGTCGAGAATCAGGGTTACGTCGATATTGATAATGTCGCCGTCTTTGAGAATTTGTTTGGCGTTGGGGATGCCATGACAGACAACTTCATTGACGCTGGTGCAGATCGATTTGGGAAAGCCGTGATAGCCGAGGGGTGCGCTTTTGGCTCCGTGTGCCTGTGTCCAGCGTTCGGCTTCGTCATTGAGTTGCAGGGTCGTCACGCCGGGTTTGACGAGGGGTTCGAGGTGGTCGAGTAGCTGTGCGGCTAGGTGTCCGGCACGACGCATTTTGTCAATTTCGCGGCTAGAGAGGAGGGTGATGACTTCTTGTTCCATAGGAGTTATTTTAGCTTTGATAGTCGAGGACGGGTTGACCACCTGCCTGCGCCCGATCGACTTCTCTCAATTATCTAACGCGATGGGACCTCGATCGCTAAAATACTCGCCTCAAGGTTCAGAATTTCTCAGTAGCTGTCTGAAGGGGTTGGCTAAAATATTCCAGCAGCAACAAGCGAAGATGGTCGATCAACTCTGCGTACTGTCTGACGATCGGAAAGGCTGTATCAGAAAAGTACCAGGTTGCAAAGTCAGGATTTTCGAGCAGATTCGATCGCTTGAGATGTTCAATTACAGATTGCAGGTTGTCTAAAGGATAGTTTGTCAAGGCTTGTTCGGCATATCCTTGAACATCACCACTGTAAAGCTCAAGCAAACCCAAAATTGAGAATTCTTGCGTTTCTTCCCACTCGGCTAACGCTTGACGTTCAGCTTTCATGGTTTGGTAGTGACTGTCTAAGCGATCGGACATTTCTCGAATTTGCTTGAGTGCAGAATCACTCACTTTTGGCAGTACCGATTCTAGATTTTGCATACGCTAATCATTCTCGCCGTAGGTGACAATTTTGCCGTCTCGCTCAATCAAAACTGATTTCCTTTGTTCCAGCGAACCGCGCGATCGGGCAAGTCCTTTTTACGAGCGCCTTTTTTGTTGAAGCTGGCCGCTTTCCTTAAGTATCTTAGATAATCGTTTTGAAAACCATGTTTGTTGGCATGTCTGACAATGCTGGCTGCTACAGTCGGATAAGTGGCTTTGTCCCAAGCTGTCACTAAGCTTTCTATCTCTTCAATCTCAGTTTCTGTATAGCTGTTGAATAGAATGCTCTCGTAGGGGTCGAGATAGCTATCGTCTGAGGTCATAGAGATGTAAGCATTTGCTGCGTAGACGGTTTTTATTAGCGATCGCTCTCTACAAAAAAGAGTGAAGCATTCATTGAGAACCTCCACCCTAATACCAATATTCCTGGCTACAAAACCGATCGCTCTAACCTTTCTTCTCAGGCATCATGCACTTATCGCTATCGCATCCGGCGGGCCCTTCGGCGACCACTTCACCCGAATCGTAGCGAGTCAGAGCCGTGTAGAAATCGGTCGTCTTCTGGCGTGAAAGCACTTGTTGTTGAAGCTGCTCAAAGGTGGCTCGATCGATTTTCTCAAACGGCAACCGGGGGAAAGGTGCATCAAATCGCGCTAACAATGCAGCACTGATGTAGCCTTCGTTTTGGTCGATCGCTTGATAGATTCGAGATGCCAACGCTTCGATCTCATCTTCGCGAAGTTCAATAGTTGCGCTGGTATTGTGAGCCGTGTAGTAGCGCTGAACTTGCAAATAGAAATCCATCTGAGCGATCGCTGAGAACTTTTCGATCTCAATCTCATCGGCTCCTGGAATGCTGGCCCAAGGCACTTCGACCGGAATTTCAACTAACCACTCAGTACAGCGCGGATCAAACGGATCATTCAGCAAGTTACCCGCTTCGTCTTTGTCAGATTGGGAAGGGACAATGCTGTAACCATAATCTAGACAAGCCATCGCTACCGGATCGTTTTTGCGGAACGTAATCCGACGAATGAACCGTTGGGCTTTGGGCGGGTGCCATCCAGGACTTGCGCCCGTTAGCAGCGATTTGGTTCCGGCAGGTTGGACGGTGGTGCAGCGATTGGGGCGACGCAGGTTGTGACGATCGCAATACTCTCCAACTACTTGATGCACGATTTCTCGCCAGCGCGTTAGATACTCCTGTTCTTTTTGTTTGAACTGTAAGCCCGTGACCGTATCAGGTCTACCCGCCTCCCACCAGCGCAGCCACTCCACGCCAAAAGCATTCACAAAGAAATCGAAAAGTCCGGTGAAGGAAACGCCGACGATCGGATCAAGCTCACGAGAATACTGATAGCGAGGCTCATTAAACTTGTGGTTCAACAATGCCGCAACCGACAACGCACCCGCTGTAAAGGCTTCTTCTTGTTCGTTGAAGTTAAACGGATCAAGCTGATTGAGGTGAACTTCAGAAAGGTTACAGTGAAAATTTTCTCCCAAAATTTCCCCACATGGGTTAAGTCCGTAGCGTCCCAGCCGATGTTCTAATTCTTGAGTCGGCATTTTTGGATAATGTTCTTGTATCCATTGTTGCCCTTGACCTGCATTATAAGCCCGTAGAAACTCAGTCTTTAGTTCCAGTGTGGTGAGAATATCTGCGTTAGAGCGAGCGATCGCTTCGGGTGCATACTGAATCGCGCCTTCCCCGGAGTAAAACTGCTTGCGAACGGCATCGATACATTCTTGCTCAGTGGGCTGATGATGATAGACGCGAGTGTGATTGGCCATGCGAAGAACATCGCGATCGGGGTCAATTCGCCAATTGCCCTCAGCATCTTGTTGCCAAAGGTTATCTTTCGCTCCCGCAAACTCTACATCTTCACTACTGCCTTGACGCATCCCCGCTGAGCGCCTAATATTGCCGGCCACGACACAGGCGGCGGCTTCGTCAATGAGAATGCAGCACTCGACAGACGTGAGTTGACGACCGATCGCCCGATCGAGAACCGTAGCACAGCGTTCATATAGTCCCGGTAACCGGACAGGGTTAGCCACACCGCCAAATCCTTTGAGGCGCTCACCTGCGGGGCGGACATGGCTCAAGTCAACGATGATTTCTACATCACTGGTGAAGCGATCGTCGGTTGAGAGTTCTAATAAGCTCTGGTAAGAAGCCACCCAACCCTGACGACTGTCACCGACTCGAATCGTCACCTGATTGCCTTTGACAAAGAGTTCTGTCTGGTCTTGACGCTGATCGACAGGCTGAGACCCAATTTCACTAACTGATCGAATCTTCAAGCGATTGCGAATGACTGGAAGTTGGCTTGTGTACTTGGGTTCTAAAACGGCACCTGTCCCCGATCCCATCATGGCCAGATCCATCATCAAGCCGAACGATCGCCAGTCGGTCACATTGGTACTGGTGCAATTGTAGGAGCCTGAGAAGTTTTCGGGTTTAGCGATCCAGCCCGTTCCGCCCACCCACAGCCAGCGTCCAGACGGTAGACAGCGCATCGACTGCTGCATCTTCTCGATCAGACTGCGCTCTTCTGCGGTAAACTGTCCCAGTTCGGCGAGTCCTTGAATGGTGCGATCGCTGACTTCTTGCCAAGATTCACGGCGATCGTCAGCAATTTTGCGGCTGTAGGTACGATAAAAGACAGGGTTTGCAGCAGGTGCCGATGGGGGAAACTGCCCGTTTAGCTGTCCTGAAGTTTGGACATTTGGATCTGAAAGGTCTCTGGGTCTAATTCGTTCAATGTCTCGAACCATTTGGGACTCCCTGTCTCATATATAGCGTTGGGGTGACAAAAAGATGTCTTACTACTCTATATGTAGTTCTTAAATTCGGCAAGGAATTGATCAGGTTTTGTGATCATTCGCTAGTTCAAGTGAACTAACTTAACTTGTCGATCGAGTATAAACCTATTTTCAAAAAACGCCCGAAAACAGCATCCACTCCAGGAATAGATCGGATATCCTAAACTTTTTGCAGAAGATGAAAAATTATCAGAACTTTGTCAAGGCAGCGATCTTCCTCAGTGTGATGACGACTGGAACCGCCCACGCTCAATCTGCTAAACCGAACCCAGACGCTCAACTTAGCCCAGCCCAACTGCAAATTCTCAAAGCCACCGGACTCAAGGCTGCGTCCCTCTCTTACGTGCCTTTGGGGTTTCGATTAGACGAAATTCAGGTCAACGCCCAACGCAACGCGAGAATTGGCGGACTAAGGTATCTGATGATTTATCGCAAGTCTGGTCGCGACACTTCACAAGATTTTTGCTTTGCGATCGAAGCCACTAGCGGCGGAATTGGCGACCTGCCATCGGGTGAAAAAAGCTTTCCAGTGAACAATCTGACCTATGGCAAAACCACGCTGGAGTTGGGCAGATTTGGTTCGGCCAATCGGTCTACTCTATTGTCAAACTGGATAGGAAGCGGCCCGTTTTATCGATTTACAGGGGCAGATGTTAACCCAGCACTGAATCGCTGCCGCAATATTAGTCCACAAGAAGCGGTCAAAGTCGTTGAATCTATTCGTTAGATCAGCTTTTGATTTGATTTATAGGTTGATTTAGCGATCGTTTTTTGATGAATTTAGTCGGCTCTTTTTGCATTACAAATAGGGCCATTTGAACGTTACACAAATCAGAGCGTTACACAAATCACTTCTTAGATGCATTAGATGCAATGGATCTTCGATTTCCCCCAACCCTTCCTTAGTCAGGCGGGGAGCCAGAAAATCACACCTTCGATTAGGGGGGAAGCCGTAGGGAGGGGAGTTTGAGAGTCTATAGCTATGAAAGATCAAGCTGATATTAAACCAAAGTCCAAAGTTGGGAGTCCAAAATTTTCTCATCGCAAATGCGACAATAGACTCGTCCTTTTACAGAAGTTTTTATGTGGCGAGTTATTGTTTACTGTTCTGCGGATAGTTGGCGTACCTATGCTAAAGACTTTAATGCGATCGTCGCCAAATATGGGGCAAAATCGCTCTCTAGCAAGAAGATGAAAGACGACGAGCGGCGCATTATGGAGTTTCAGATCGAGAATGTGGATGAGGCCGAATCATTTCAAGATGAGTGCCTGTTGTTAGAGGGGTTTACTGCACAATTTGAGGCATTGTAGCTTGACAAAACATCGGTCTGACTTAAAGATTCTGCTGCTGCAAATTCGTCATGACAGCCTGACTCGACAGGAAGAGTTTGATGCGTTTGTACATTACAGTCGCTTAGAAGCTCATCAGTTTTCGGTGCTGGATGTTTATAAAACGCCTGAGTTTGAGGTAACGCAGCTCGATGGGTTTGATGCATTGTTTGTGGGCGGATCTAGCGACGCTTCGGTGACTCAGCCTGACGTGTACAGGTTTGTGCCTGCGATCGAGCGTCTTTTGGTTCACTGTGTCGATCAGCGCATTCCTGTTTTTGCATCCTGCTTTGGGTTTCAGGCAGTGGTAGAAGCGCTGGGTGGAAAAGTGATTGTAGACAAAGACAAGATGGAAGTGGGAACGTATCCACTTTGGTTAACGCCAGCGGCCGCGCATGATTTATTGTTTTGTGATGTGCCGGATGGATTTTGGGCCGTATCAGGACACAAAGAACGAGCGATCGCGTTACCTCAAAATGCAGTTTTACTCGCATCCTCCGATCAGTGCCCCTATCACGCTTTCAAGATTCCAGACAGACCGTTTTATGCGTTTCAGTTTCACCCCGAAATGAATGCTCAAGAGTTGGCAATCCGAATTCGTCGCTACCAAAATCGCTATTTTGATCACCCAGAAGTTTTAGAGCAAATGTTGAGCGAGTTGCAAGAAACACCGATCGCCAATCAACTGATTGAGAAGTTTGTCGATCGTATTCTTTTGGCCTGACGATCGCGTTCTAACGATTATTGGCAACGCTGGTAAATCCTGTGGCGCGTAGGATTACTTTTGCGCCTTTGCGGACAATCAGAACGGTTCTAGATCCGGGCGCTGTGGGGAGATCGGGGTTGTCCATCGGCTCTTCTAAAACGTAGGAGTAGTCTCGATTTCGCCAGCCAATTCGACAGATTCCGTCGCGACAGGTGACTCGTCCCCCGGTTAAGTTGAGGCAGCGATTTTGGGTATCACAGCCCCGGTAAGTGAGGTTTCCAGTGCCATTCACACCTGACCACGAATTCGTGTTACCGATCGTAATCGTCCAGTCATCATTTTTTAGCGTGTAAGAACGTTTATCAGCATTGACTTGTTTAGATTGTGCAACATTCTGTTGACTGTAAGAAGTGGAATTTTCAACTTGTGCTAAGACAGGCGTGATCAGGCTTGTGAGTACGATCGAGGTCAACAACAGCCGAGACCCTAATTTCAGAAACATTTGCTTACCTTTGATGAGCGCTCAATAATATATTCAACAGAGCTAGTATGATTTACTGACTGTCATCCTGCCAAGAAAATATCTATTCGGACTTTAGACCAGAGACTTTAGACTGTAAACCTTAGAGGATGCTTGAAACGTATCAAATCGTCTGGAGATCCCCCTAGCCCCCCTTAAAAAAGCTACCGTGTACACACAAGTCGTTGTCGCTTCGTTTCAGTCGGCTTCAGCCCCCTAAATCCCCCAGTTTGGGGGACTTTGACAAAGGAAAGATTTCCAAAGTTCAAAGCCATGACGACGGCTCAAAGTCCCCTTTTGAAGGGAGATTTAGGGGGATCGAAACTCTGAAACGTTAGAAGAAACACTTTTCAAACATCCTCTTAGACTAGAAACTTCAAATGCTCCCCTGTCTAGTGTCCACAGTCCAATGTCTACAGTCCAATGTCTACAGTCAAACTCATCACCCGATCGCAATGGCTGACTATTTTCGTTCTAACATTCAAGCAATGGCTGGCTACAAGCCTGGTGAACAGCCCAAACACGGGAGCGGAATCATCAAGCTCAACAGCAACGAGAATCCTTATCCTCCGTCACCCAAAGCGATCGAGGCTTTAAGCGCGATCGACGGTGAATGGCTCAGACGTTACCCCAATCCTTATGGAAATGAGTTTAGACAAGCGGTAGGTCAGGTGTTAGACATTTCACCCGATGAAATCATTGTAGGTAACGGTAGCGATGACTTGTTGAATATCGTGATTCGCGCTTGTACAGAACCGGGACGCAAAGTGGTCTACCCCACGCCGACCTATGTGTTGTATCAAACGCTGACTACCATTCAAGCCGCCGAAGTGGTCGAGATTCCTTACGGGGAAGGGTTTGAATTGTCGCTAGAAAGCTTGATTGCTGCTCAGGGAGCCGTTACCTTTGTCGCTTCGCCTAACAGCCCGTCGGGGCATGGAGTGGCGATCGCTGATCTGCGAAAACTAGCCGCTCATCTGACGGGCATTTTGGTAATTGATGAAGCCTACGTCGATTTTGCTGAGACGAATGCTCTAGAGTTGGTCAAAGAATTTGAGAATGTTTTATTGATCAGAACCTTGTCCAAAGGCTATTCTCTCGCGGGATTGCGTCTGGGTTTTGGCATCGGACAGCCTCACCTGTTGAGTCAACTATTCAAAGTCAAAGACAGCTACAACATCGACGCGATCGCCTGTACTGTCGGAGCGGCCGCCATTCTCGATCAGGGCTACAAAAATGCTTGTGTCGATCGCATCAAAGCTTCTAGAACTCGACTCGCAGCCGACCTGAGACACCTCAACTTTCGAGTGTGGGATTCTCAAGCCAATTTTCTCCTGGTACAGCCTCCCCAGCCCAATGCAGAATTTCTCTACCAACACCTCAAAGCTCAAAACATTCTCGTCCGCTACTTTAACCAACCTGGACTAGACGACAAACTCCGCATCACGATCGGCACTCATGAGCAAAATGAAACTTTAGTCAAAGCTCTTAGCCAGACCTTGGACATTGGACGTTAGACTGAAAATCCAGGATCTAGCCTCTAAAATCCAAACTTCTGCATAACCGTAAAGTCGCGCAAAAGTTAAGTGCCCAAAAAGCGGTTCAGGAGGTGCCAAAACAAGGTATCGTGCAAAGTAGTCAACAAAAATTAACATGGTAGAACGTCCCATCAAAAAATCTGAACGTCAGTCCGCTCCTGCTGGCGACAGTTCTCAACCTTCAGAGTCTAAAAGCTCAGAGTCTCACAGTTCAGAATCTCAAAATTCTGCGCCCCAAAATTCTGCACCCAGATCTTCTACGCCGCCGCCCGCCCCCAAACGCGCTGATCGCACCGCCGATCGTTCTTCCGATCGTACCGAAGACCGGGGAGACCGTCGCTCAGACCGCAAAGGCAAACGGGGCGATCGTGAAGAATCAAAACAGCCTGTTAATTTGGCACTGATGCGCGGCCCCAAACCCGTCAAACCCGCTGCCCCCGCTCCCGAACCTGAGCCAGAAGCCGTGGCAGAAGAAACGTCAGAAGAGACCGCAGCAGAGTAGTTTGCCATGATGCAGACTCCTGTAAAACTTACGGAGAAAGGTAGGACGTTTAGCACTTCGTTCTGCCTTCTTTTGATGAAATGGCAGCCAACTCATGACTAAGCGAACCTCACCCGGCGATTTGCAGGACTGGGATGATGCCCAAGACCTCAATCACATCGTCCACGACAAACGCGATGGCAAACGCGCCACACCCGCAAAAGGTCGCCGTCGCAATCGTCGCTACGAAAATCGCCTGCTCAAATTTCAAGTGGAGGGTGCAGAGAGTTTGGATGAGACCGACTGAGAGTAAGTCCCCGCTCTAGATTTCGAGCATCTGACCAAATTTTGATTACCCTGGAAGAGGTGATTTAATCAATTAAAATTGGCTGACAGACGAGGATTTTCTCAATGAAGTACCGCAATCCAGCGTTCTCTACAGTTCTTTGGCAAAGTGGGGTGGTTCTTTCGCTTTGCTGTCTGTCAGGTCAAGTGGTGAGCGCGACACCCTCAGAGCCATCTTCTCAAATCAAGGTGGCGCAAACGTCTCAGCCTTCTAGTCAAGCGGATGTCAGTCAGTCTCTGGCTCAGATGACGGCGTTGTTTAATATTCTGCTGACTATTTTGATTTTGCTGGTCGGAGGCGCGATCGCCACCCTCTGGATTCTACGTCGGGCAGTCATTCAAGAAGTGACGACGCGGGTCAAAGGTCAGGTTGCAGGATTAGAGGCGCTAGAGGGGCAGATTTTGCGGACGCGAGAAGATGCGACAGCTATTTTGCACGAGTTGGAAGCGGTAGCTGACTCAGTGGAGGATGCGGCAAGTGGACTACAAAAAAACATCGATCGCGAACAGCAGAATCTCTCAGGATTGGGAGCCGAGCTGTCTCAGTCAAAAAGCCAAGTTCTCACAGATTTTGCGACTCAACTCAAAAGCTATCAGCAAAAATTAGAGCAATTAGATGCTGAATTTGTGACTCAGCTTGCTCAAGTGCAGGAAACAGTCCAACAGCGTCAGGAACGATCGCTTCGGTCGATCGATCAGTCAGAACAAACCTTTGAATCTAATCTTGTGGAACTGCAAGGAACAGCACAGCAGCAAAAGGATTCGACGCTCAGCGCTTTGAGATTGTTGGCTTCAGAATTTGCGCCTCAGCTTGTCGCGCTCCAGTCCTCGGTTGAGCACCAACAAATGCGAGTTTTGCAGGGTTTAGAATCGTCTGAGCAAGAGTTTGACACAGAATTGGCAACGCTGAGAGCGACGATCGAGAAACGTAAAAGCGATCTGCTAGAGAATCTGAGCCAGATTGCAGCCGAGTTTGTTCCAGAACTGGATACCCTGCGACAAATGACTCAACAGCAGCAAGAAAATCTTCTCGAAAAGTTCCGGCAATCTGAACAGACTTTGGATGCTCGATTGACAGAAACTCAACAGGTTGTTGAACAGCGTCGAGATGCTATGTTAGAGAATCTGGAAACGCTGGTTGCTGAAGTGACTCCTGAAGTTACAATGTTGAGAGAAACAATCCGACAACAGCAAGAAAACATTCTTGAAAATATCCAAAAGTCGGAACAAGAATTCAACACTAGAATTTCTGAATTCAAAGAAATTACTGAAAAACAGAAGAATTTATCACTAGAAGATCTGGATAAATTAAAGTCGGAGCTAATTCAAAATCTACAAAAGTCGGAACAGGAATTCAATATTCAATTAGTAGAATTTCAATCAACTGCCCAACGCCGCAATGATTCACTTTTAGAAAACTTAGAAACGCTAAAGTCCAATTTTGAACCTCAGCTTGCTCAACTTCAAGCAGAAGCTCAGACACAGTTTCATCAGAAAAAAGACCTGATTCTCAAACGCTTAGAAACGATCGAGTCCGAATTCTCTGATCAAGTCGTGCAACTGCGATCGCAGACCAACACTGAAAAAGAATCCACCCTACAGACTCTCAGACAGCTACAATCCGAATTTTCAGCCCAACTGACAGAACTGCAATCAACCGCCCAAGAGCAAAAAGAACTCATCCTACAACAGCTTGCCGAAGCTTCTCCCGTTTCCGAAGCCACCGTTACCAAAGTTCAGAGAAAAACTCAGGCTCTCGCCGAACAAATCGAACTGCTGCAATCCATTCATCCCAATCTGTTTGTCGATACAAAGGCTTGCTTAAATCGGGGGAATGCGCTGTTTTCGGAAGGACTGTATCAAGCGGCGATCGTGCAATATGAGCAAGCCCTCGAAATTCAGCCCGACAACGCAGACATCTGGTATCAACAAGGATTGGCGCTGCAAAAAGTGGGTCGAGACAAAGATGCGTTTGATGCATTTACCAAAGCGATCGAACTTCAGCCCACTCACTACAAAGCCTGGGTCAGTCATGGTCTTATGCTCAGTCGTCAAAAACGCTATCAAGAGGCGATCGCGTCCTATGAAAAAGCCACGAAACAAAAGCCCGAATTTTCGGAGGCCTGGGTCAATCGAGGCGTGGCGTTGGGAATGTTGGGACGCAATCAAGCGGCGTTTGAGTCGTTCGATCGGGCGGTGCAGTTTCAACCTGACGACTCGGTAGCCTGGATGAATCGTGGCTTGGCGCTAGAGGAGTTAAACCAGCATCAAGAAGCGATTACCTCGTTTATCGAAGTCGTGCGGCTCAAGCCCAATTCCTATAAAGCATGGGACAAACGGGGAGTGGCGCTGATTCAACTAGGGCGCGATCGGGAAGCCATTTCCAGTTTCAATAAAGCGTTGGAAATCAAGCCAGACTATGCGCGTTCTCACTATAACAAAGCCACCTGTTACGCCCGACAAGGCAAAATTGATGCAGCCGTCGAGAGTCTAAAACAAGCGATCGACCTCAACCCAAGCTACCAAAAAGAAGCGGCCACCGACCGATCGTTTGACACAATTTCGGGAGAAGTGGCCTTTCGACAACTGGTTAGCGGTGCGTAAACTGAAAGCCGATCGTCAGCGTTTCTAAAAAAGAGGCTTTGATTTCGCAGCCTAACAAGCCAAAAATTTGAGCTTCCGTTTTTTGCAAATCCTGCTGATTTTTGACACTCGCTTGATTGAGAGATTGATGCAGCAAAGCCAGCCGTTCTAACTCAAGGATCATCGAATCGACTTTTGATTCTTTGACATATAAGCTGGTCAAAATTTCTCTTACATTGCTGGTGTCGTCGGCTCTGATGCCCCTGTCCAACATTGGAAAGATCAGTCGATCGAGGTTTTGTTGTAAAAGTTTGCGAATGTAGTAACGAGTAGCAGGCGTAAAATGGCGGCGCATATGTGACATGGCAGAGAACAATTCGGTAAATGAGCGCGATGGGTAATGGTAAAGCACCTAGGGGCGTAACTAATTTTTCTCTCTTTTTTCTGTAAATTGGGGAAATTCTCAGTTACATTTGTCACACCTTAACTGCAAAACACTGAGATGCGGGAAGCCGTTAGACAATCTTTATATTGTCCAGCTTAACTTCTGGAACCTTGGTGTAGAGGGAGTTTAAGCGATCATAGATAGTCAACATTACATAAGCTTCTGATTAAAATCCTTAAACCAAAATTAAGAAACTCGCGAAAACACGGATCTTTTTAAAGCGCTCTTTTATGTTTTTAACTAAAAACATCTGAAATACAACCTGATGACTTAGCCTCGCTAACTGCGCTAGAAGCCAATCCTTGCAATTTCTATGTCTTAAGACAGTTACATGAGCAATTAGACACTTTTCTTTACAAAATTACGTTACCTTTGCTACAGACACACAAGCTAGGTAAATTTATGTCAGACATTGTTGATACTGCCATTGGTGCTGGTTCATTTGGCACTCTAGTCGCTGCTGTTAAGGCTGCTGGTTTAGTAGATACCCTCAAAGGCGCTGGCCCATTTACCGTTTTTGCACCGACTGACGAAGCGTTTGCTAAACTTCCCGCAGGCACCGTAGATTCACTGCTCAAGGATATCCCCAAGCTGACGCAAATCCTCACCTACCACGTTGTTTCAGGCAAAGTGATGGCGGCTGATGTGGTAAAGCTGAAGTCAGCGACCACTGTCCAAGGTTCAGATGTGAAGATTGATGCTTCCAGTGGTGTCAAAGTCAATGATGCCACCGTGACAACACCGGATGTTGCGGCTGATAACGGCGTGATTCACGTCATTGATACTGTGCTGATTCCTGCATAGTTGGGCGATCGTATCTAGCAGTCCTAAATCAGTTGTAATGCCAAATTGATATTTGAGTGCTACAGATCTTGGAGAGCAACCTAAATCCCCTACTTGTGGGAAACTTCAAGCCAAAGAAGTCTCGGATTCTCAAAGTCCCCCAGAATGGGGGATCTAGGGGGCGAAGGATCTGTAGCGTTCACAAATTGATTGGGTATGAGAGTCCTTAAAGGGCGGGTTTTTGGCGATTAGTTCTTAGCGATCTACGACTAACCCCTCATCACTAGCCGCCGCTCACAACTCAAATAGGATTGCTATAGAACTCTATTGATGGGGTGGCAGCTAAATCAGGTTGCTGCCCCAAACTTGTTTAAACAGACTCTAGCTTTGCTTTTTAGATCTGCTTCTGAAAAGACTAAACCGATTGAGCAAGAAGTTTCCACTGCATTTAAGGCTATCAATAAGTTGAGAACTTTGATTCACGAACCGCTCATCCACCAGGCAAAGTATGCTAGAGCGTTGCGCCCTCTTCTTCCAGATGAAGCATTCGCTCCTGACCCAGGCAAACTAACGATTTTGCTCGCTAATTTAGTCATTTTGATAGTAGGCTGGACGATCGCCGCCACGCTCAATGATTGGGACATTCGCTTACTAGGGCTGTTTTTACCGATCGCGCTGATTATGGGCAACAGTGTGATTGCCTTGCTATTTAGTGTTCATGCTTTGATGCATGGCAGCGTGATCAAAAATTCTCGTCTTAGTCATGGGGTTACGCTACTGGCACTTGCAGTTTGGTGGATGCCACCTACCCTCTGGAAATCCGTTCACAATCGAGAACACCACAATAAAACAAACTCGATCGCTGATCCCGATCGCAGCTACACCTATGAGCAGCCCAACACCTGGGGCAAATGGATTCAAAATCAGTTTGTGCCTTCTTCTGAGGTGAGTCCCCTGGGTTTAGTGATGGGAATGGTCAGCGCTTGGGGCGTTCATGGATTTCGCAATCTTACGGCTGTTGTTTTGTTTAATCGCAAATCGGTTCAGTATGTTCCGGCTGCTTTGACGGTCAGCCCAAAAGAACGGTGGGCGATCGCACAGGAATATTTTGTACTCATTGCCATTCATTTCAGCGTGATTGCTTATTTAGAGTTTGACTTAAAGCAACTGCTGCTGGGCTATTTTCTTCCGATCGCCATTGGTTATGCTGGAGCGATGTTTTACATCTTCACCAACCATTTGCTGTGTGAGATGACGAGTGTGAATGATCCACTTGTTAATACCGTTTCGCTGCGAGTTCCTAAGCTATTCGATCGACTGCATTTAAACTTTTCTTACCATACAGAACATCACATTTTCCCCGGCATGAATTCTGATTACTATCCGATGGTTCAAGAACTATTGAAAGCTCATTATCCTGAGCGATATAATCTCTTGAACGCCGGAGAAGCTTGGCGCTTGTTGATGCACACTCCTCGTCATTATCGAGATAGCAATACCTTTACAAATTGGTCAGGGAAAGCCTCTATTTCCTGTCCGCTCAATCAGGTTGAGTAATCTGCGCCTGTTTTCTATGTTGCTCAATGGCTTCTAAATAGTCAGGAATCGGTTCTTTAGTCGCCTGACAAGCAGCCCTATCGACCGCTACCAAATCGTCCCCAAAAAAGACTTTGCCAACCTCGATCGCGGTTCCCTTGTCAGGTTTCCAATCGTGGCTCATCAAACGGCGATCGGCATCCACCACAGCTCCATCAAACAGATGCCCAATACAAAAATAGACATCCTGTAAGATTTGCGGCACCGAGGGGCGATGCAGTTGTCCGCGTGAATTGGCGCTCCTGGCTTTGTATTTGGCGCGAGGAAAGAGTCCGTAGAGATTTTTTAGTGACGCAGAAATGAGAGGCTGATCTTTCAGTATCGTGCGCTTAAAGGTTCCGACAGTGATGCGACAATCGACTTCTTGCAAAAGAGCAGGGGCCCACATCGTCTGAAACCGAACCGGAGTCGGACAAAGATTGGGATACTCGACGATCGACAGCGCATCTGCGTCCAATAGCTGCATTCCCTCATCGAGAAGCGCATATAGTCCATTCTTTCCGGCAATATCAGCCAGACTAACGGGAGAGCAAACGCCCTCGACAATCAAAATTTCAGCCTGGGGACTCGCCAGCCGCAACGCCGACAGCACACTCCTCAAAACGCCCATACTCACCGTCACAGGCGGCCCAATAGGATAGCCAAGATTGGGTTTTACCAAAATCCGTTTGGCATTGTGAGCGATCGCAGGGGGCTGATAAACAAAATCTTTAGCAGATGCAGTCTGAACAGGCGCAGAAATCTGAGTCGGCATACAAATTGAACTGAATATCACAAACCAATCATTGCACTCAATTCAGAGCCCTCATCCCTCATCCCTCATCCCTCATCCCTGTACAAAGGACTTTTTTTGACTCGTTAACAGCGATCGGCAAAGAAACCACAAACGTTGAACCAACTCCGACTTCTGAAGTGAGAGAAATCTTTCCCTGTAATAGCTTCACTAATCGAGCGACGATCGCCAGTCCCAATCCAGTACTACCAGGGACGTGAGAGTGATCGGCTGATACGACTCGGACATAAGGCTCAAAAATTCGACTCTGGTCTTCAGGAGAAATGCCAATCCCAGTATCACGGATGGTAATTGACCAATCGCAATCGTGGAGTTGGCAAGCGATCGTAATGGTTCCTTTTTCGGTATAGCGGACAGCATTGCTCAAGAGATTGGTCAGGATTTGCTGTAGGCGCATCGCGTCGGTCACCATCAAAATCGGTGCCTTTACATCGACAATCAACTGCAAATTTTTAGCATCGGCAAGCGGTTGAATCACTTCTAACACCGCATCAATCACCGATCGCACATCAACCCGCGTCAGATTAAGCTGCATTTGCCCAGATTCGTAGCGTGACAGTTCTAACGCATTGTTGATTAAGTGCAGCAGTTGCCGACCGTTGCGAAGCACTCGCTCAAGGTGATCCAGTGTAGGAATGCTATCTTTGACCTCAGACTTTTTCTGCTGACGTAGTACTAATTCTGAATAGCCAATAATGGAGTTGAGCGGTGTTTTGAGTTCGTGGGCGAGATAAGAAAGATTGTCTTGGCTGACACTGACGAGACGATTTAATTCTTGATTGGTCAGCGTTAACTGGGTTTGGAGTTGTTCTAGTTCTTGTAACCGCTCTCGCACATAGCTTTTGAAACACTGGGCGATCGCTTCATCGATCACAGCATCGATCAATACAAAAGCCCGAATCACATTCGTAACTGAATCACTGAGAAGATTGTCTTGCAACGCTGAAACGATCGTTGATCGCAATAAGTGATACTCTCGCGCAATCTCTGTCGGGTCAAACCCCTGTTCTGCCCTCAGCGCTCCATGCTCTAAGCTAGCCTTTGCTAGAGACTCGACGTTACTTTCTTCGGTGCGCGAGAGAACGGTTGACAGCGCTTTTAGCACTACCGGAATGTGGTCGCGGACAGCGGTGGGCGATAAGCGATCGGTACTTTGAATGCGTCGATCTTGAGAAACCGCTTTCACCCATTCTTCGACGATCTTATCCGCTTTTTCTGTGAGTTGTTGGCTAATATCAGTCATCATTCAATTCTCGCTGGCGGCAAAATAGCTGACCTGATGAGCTGTCTCTGGGGAGCGATATAAAGAGATAGAGAGAAGTCAATCATACACCTCTCCAGAGGGCAAGTGTAGAGTCTAGCTTAAGATAGATGTTTTTGACGCGAATTATCAACCTTTTGGCTAAAAATGTCCTGATCTGCGGTCAATTAATGCGATGAAGCACTCTCGCTAATCTTTGGATTTCTAGTGATCAGGCGTTGCTGATCGTCCTGTAGGAAGTTCCAATTTTGCGTGCGCTCTAGCCTTTTTTCTTCAGTGCAGAATGGGCGATCGCCAAGGTCAGATAGATTGAAGTGACCACCTTCGTTCAGGATCGCAGATGAAAGCAAAAATTCCCGACGCTACTAAGAAATCGAGAATGTAATACCAAGTTGAAAATAAGCTGCAACCAATTCATCAGTCAAACTTAGTCAAAGCCCCCCAGAATTGGCTGCCGTGTACACCCAAGTCGATCAATCTGTCATTGCTGAGATCCTTCGCCCCCTAAATCCCCCAAAAATGGGGGACTTTGAGCCGTCGTCCTGGCTTTGAACTTTGGAAATCTTTCCTTTGTCAAAGTCCCCCAACCTGGGGGATTTAGGGGGCTGAAACCGACTGAAACGAAGCGACAACGACTTATGTGTACACCGTAGCCAGAATTGGGGGATTTAGAGGCGAGGATCTGTAGCAAGTAACCGTTGATTTGGTATAAGTGTGTATTTTGCAACAAGGCTATTTGTAAAAACCACCCTAAACCACAGGTAGTTCCATTGCTGAACGATCGCGCTAATTCATTCGTTTACAGTCGGGTTGACAGGTCTCCCAGTCAGCCGCTTCTACGTTGAGAGTGTTCTTGTTCGCGTCGGATGGGTTGGTCTTGGAAGGCTGGGGCTATCTGGCTACAGAGATCAAAATCAAGATAGAAAGGCAAGAGCCGTCAGAATCACATCGCTTATCGGGAATGAAATTGATTGTGAAGATGTCAAGGATTTATTGTGCGATCGAGGGCGCATAAAGTGTGAGTGAAACGATAAATGAGAAGCTAATGGCTACAATCTCAGATGACAGTTCAACCAGGATTGGCTTCTATTAGAACAACAGCTTTTGATCACAATTCTCTGGGTGATCTCCGAGTGTAATTGACGACGACTACAGTTGAAAGCTTGACCGAAAGACTTCTAAAATATGAGTGTGATTCAGCGATTAAAACAGTGGTACAAAAGCAGCGCCGTCGCGATCGGTCGTCTGAGCGTCAAGTCCAGTTCTACCAATCCGGGCGCTCATCACCGACTGAGCAAAGCCCTCGTCCAGGCAGAACAGTGGTCAGCGGCGATCGCTGCTTGCCAACGAGCGATTGAATTGAACTCAAAAAATCCCTGGTTTTACAAAACGTTAGCTGAGGCTTACATGGGGGAGGGTCAATGGAAAGAAGCCGTTTCAGCAAGTCAAATCGGAATCGCTTTAGATCCTAATTTGCCCTGGTTGCATCATGGGTTGAGTAAAGCGCTGATCGGACAGGAAAAATGGGAAGCGGCGATCGCGACCGTTCAGCAGGCGATTGATTTGAACGATGCAGTTTCCTGGCTTCATTTCACATTGGGAGAGGCGTGTTTTAAATCGGGCCAGTGGGCGGCGGCGATCGCGCCTTTGCGTCGAGCTATTGAGTTAGCTCCTGGGTTTCCCTGGTCTTATTATTATTTGGGTCAGGTGTTGGTGGCTCAAGAAGATGTGGAGGGGGCGATCGAGGTTTACCAACAGGTGCTAAAACGACACCCCAATATGGAGTATCTTCGGTCTTGTCTAGACTATGCTTTGCATCTCAAAGATCAGGATCAAAGAATTCAGGCTTACGTTCAAGAGTATTCTCAAAAACATTCTCGGACGCAGGTGAATAAGAGCGAGTCTTTGCGAATTTTGATGGTCACGCCATATCCGACTTATCCCCCTAAGCATGGTGCAATTACTCGCATGTTTTATGAGATGCAAGCGTTGAGCCGTCAGCATCATTTAGTCGTAGTTTCGTTTGTGTTTTCGCAGGGTGACTATCGGTTAGAGGCAGAGGTGAGCCATTTTTGCAATCTGTCAATCACAGTCATGTTAGGCGATGCGCCCCCTCGACAACCTCAGCAGCCTAAACTAATTCATCGCTACAGTAGTCAGAGAATGCGTAAGATTCTCAGTACTTTGCAGACTGCTAACTTTGACATTGTGTTGTGTGATTTTATATACATGGCACAATACCGAGATATTTTTCAAAATGCATATTGTGTATTGGGAGAACATAATATTGAATCACAATTATTAAAACGCTGTGCGGAAGTTAACGGCAACGTAGAAGTAAATAAATTGGCAACGCAAACAGAATCAGTAAAAGCATTTCTGGAATCCGAGTCAGAGTCGGCGTTGTTAGCAGATTTTGAAACAGAATACTGGCGGAAATTTAATCTCAGAATGGTGGTGAGTGAGAGCGATCGCCAAACGCTAGAAAGTCGCTGCGATATTGGTTCAACAATCGTGGTAAACAACGGCATTGATACTACTGAAGTGACCCCGTTAGAGAATCCTCACAACAAAAATATTCTGTTTATCGGCACCTTAAATTACTATCCCAACATTGACGGAGCCTGCTACTTTGTGGAGAAGATTTTACCGATCGTTTGGCAGCAAGACCCGACCATTTGTTTTTGGATGGCTGGGGCTGACCCGCCTCAAACGATTCTCGATCTGGCCCAGGATTCTAGAATTCGGGTGATTGCCAACCCTGAGACGATGAGTGATGTGGCTCAAAATTGTCAGATGACGATCGTTCCGTTGCGAATTGGGGGCGGCACTCGGATTAAGATTCTCCACTCGATGGCGATGGGGTTGCCTGTGGTGACGACGAGTTTGGGCTGTGAAGGGTTGGCGATCGTGGAGGGCGTGCATCTACTCATCCGTGACCAGCCAGAATCGTTTGCGGAAGCAATTTTGCAACTCCTCTCGGATGACGAACTCCAGGAAAAGCTGCGCGTAAACGGTCGGCAACTAGTCGAACAGCAGTATGACTGGCAGCAGATTTTTGAGCGAGCAGAACGGCAAATTGTGGCCGGATTTTGGAAATGGCGAGAGGAGCGATCAAGGGGTAATTCTCAATAGCGTGAATTTGAGGAAGTTTTTTCGCTTCGTTGTTTGGAACTTCTGCCCCCCAACCCCCCAATTCTGGGGGACTTTGAAATCCTTTGCTGTGTTTCTCTGTCCAGAAACTTGTGGGTTTTGAAGAGGGCTATAGATCGAGGGAAATGGGCGAGACGATTTCCCAGTGGCGGGGGGGACAGAGGAGGCTTTGCTCGTTGGGTGTCCAGGCGATTTGGAACGGGTGCTGGTTCCAGTGATAGTCGTAGGTGAGACTCCAATCGGGGGAAAATGTGCCAGCGTTAACATAGTAGTGACCACCACTGAGATCTAAGCGATCGACACACAAGCGAATCTTTCCCATTCCTACAGATATTGGAATCGTCAATGCTGAAGTGAATGTATTGGTGTTGAAGTAAATCTGACCGTTTTCATCACTAATGCTAACGCTGAAGATCACAGATGGAAACTGCTGGTGTGATTCGTAGTTGATCTCGATCGTCATCGGATCGCCATTGTTAATTTCAGTAATAGAATTGTGACGTGAATCGAATAAATTAACTGCTGTGATTTCTATTTCACGAGAATAACTGCGAAATTTTTTGGCGTGAGATTGCAAATCCATAATGCCTGCATATCGTCCTGCAACCACTTCGGGATCGCCGTAAGCCTCGACCTGTCCCTGTTTGAGCCACAAAGCTTGATCGCATAGCTGCTGAATTTGTTCAACGTTGTGAGAAATCAGCACAACTGCACAACCATTTGATTTGAGATCAGCAATGCGATCGAGACACTTGCCCTGAAATGCGCCATCGCCCACCGATAAAAATTCGTCAATCAACAGCACATCTGGCTCTGTGTGAATGGCTACCGAGAAAGCCAGCCGCATCAACATTCCGGTACTGTAAGTGCGAACAGGATTGTCGATAAATGAGTCCAGTTCTGCAAAGTTGACGATCGCTTCAAAGCGTCGGGTCACTTCTCGTCGGGTCAAGCCTGCCACGATCGCGCTGACAAATACATTCTCTCGTCCCGTCAGATCGGGGTGAAAGCCTGCCCCCAAATCCAACAGTGCGCCCATTCGTCCGTTGACTTTGATCTGCCCTTCATGGGGACGCACCACCCCGCTCAAAAGCTGAAGTAGCGTCGATTTTCCGGCTCCATTGTGACCAATCACACCCAACATCTGACCAGGGGCAACCGTAAAACTCACCTCGCGCAGTGCCCAAAAGTAGTCGATCGCTTTCATGCGGCGATGTCCCGAAAGGGCGGCCTCCATAATGGTGCGGGGGCGATCAGCGTGATAGCGACTGTAGCGTTTACTCAGTCTGTGAGCGGTGACAGCAGGTTGCATGAGGGTCTAAATTTCTTCTACAAAGCGTTCACTCTGGCGCTTAAAAACTCGATATCCCAGAGGAAGGAGGATGCCCGATAGGATAGCCAAAATTAGCAGCGATCGCCAATTGGGTGGAGTGCCATAGATTAAGACGGCTCGATAGGCTTCGAGTAAAGTGACCAGAGGATTGAGGGCAAAGAGCGATCGAAACTGCTCAGGAACTTTGTTGAGATCATAGAAAATCGGCAGAATATAGAACATCAACTGTAATACAACGCCCAACGTATGCTGAGTATCTCGAAAGGTCACATTCAATGCTGCTAAGGGATAGGCAAAACTAACGGTGAGAATAAATTGTAATCCGAATAAGATGGGTAAAAATGTAAAATTGTAAGTTAAATGAACTCCATCAAAGATTAGAAAAAACAATAGAACAGGTAGTGCTAACAGGAAGTGAATTAAACCTGTGGTGACGGTGACGATCGGTAAAATAGTAATCGGAAAACCTGGCTGACGAACCAGAGCGCGATTGCCTGTAATTAATCCGGTAGCTTGAAAAAGAGACGTTTGTGTCCATGTCCAGATGAGTAGACCACTGAATGCAAAAGATGAATACTGAGGAACATTCACCAATAACACCAGACGGAATACGAACGTAAACACTAATAATTGCAGCAAAGGACTGATCAGCGTCCAGGCGATACCGAGGGTCGATCGCTTATACAACAGCTTCAAATCCCGGACAACCAACTCTCGCAGCAAATCTCGATAGTAGACAAACTGCCGTCTTTGCCAAAAGGTTGACCGTCTACTTTTGAGAAACATAGGATTGATTTTGGAGGGATTTGGTTCGTTCTACAACTGGAATGTAGGGCTGACTGCGACCATTGCGTTTGACGAGTTGACAGCTTTGCCAATAGCCCCAGGAGCCAGCAATCAGCCCAGAAATTTCTTGCCAGAGATACAGCCAGGGTGTGTCGTGTTTGCGCTGGAGTCGATCGACAATTCGCCAGACAAAATAGCGAGGCATGACGTTGACTAACTGCCGCAATCCTCGGCTGTCTTTTTCGTTTAACCAGAGGTGGAGATGATAGGCAGTACAGCTTTTCATTTGGCCATAAATTTGACGATAAAAGGCGGACAGTTCTCGACGATGACGATGCCACACATAAGCTTCGGGAGCGTAGACTAAGGTGTACCCTGCTTTGAGAACTTTGTAATAGAGGTAGGTTTCTTCTGCACCTGCGGCGGGCGTTCCGGGGCCCAGGGTTTCTTCCATTAATCCAATCTGCGGATGGCTAAAAATGCTGGCTCGCATCGCAGAATTTGCCGATACGCCCAACTCCCAGACGGGCGGAGAATATTCAAAAGAGGCTAACCAGTTTCCATCTACTTCTAAAGGTAAAAATCCGGCGCTCAAACCGTTTTTCAGCTTTTCAAACATCAGTTGGGCGGGGGTTTCGAGTTCTAACGGCAAGACATTTCCCGTGACGACCATCACATCTGGACGAGCCATCGGAGCAATCAGTTTTTCGAGCCAATCCGGAGGAACGGTGACATCATCATCGACGGTGACAATGATTTCGCTTGTACTGGCGACGATCGCCGCATTTCGTCCATACGCTCCGCCTTTTCGAGTCTCTTGAACGAGTTTGACTTGGGGAAATTGAGCGACGATCGGCGGGGTCAAGCCTGAATCTGGGCGATTGTCGGCCACGATAATTTCTATGGGTCGAGTCGTTTTTTGGGCGGTGAGATGATGGAGACAATTCAATAAGTCAGTGGGTCGATCGCAGGTTGTAATGATGATGCTGACGGGAATTTGGTCAGATGAGGGTTGGGGAGTGGTCGGTTTAGCGATCGGAGTCCAATGCTGGGTCAGCAGAAAATCTAAGGCTTTGCGGGCAGTTTCGCGGTTACGCTGGTGAGGAAGAGAGAGCAGATCGAAGGTGAGTTGGTGAGCGATCGCGTCTCTCAGTTGAGCAGCACTGATGGGTGCAACCTGATTTTTGATGTCTACAGAACCGATGAATGTCGAACCTTCGGTAACAAAAATTCGAGTGGCTTGGTAGCCTGTGATATCAAGTAAATCAGGAAGCAAATCGGGTAAATCACTCAAGTCAATTGCCTGCGTGGTCATTAATTTGGGTGTGGGTTCAATCGGCACAACTTTATGAATGGGGGCGGTCTGTCTTGCTTGCTGGTAGCCTTGCCAACTGCGCCACACGCCCTGAAATTCAGCAATAATAAAATCGCGAGGCAGATTATAGGGGCGCAACCAAGAAATACACAGCCGCGCAAACTTCCACAACGCTAAACACAAAAAGCTTAAACGTAATTTTGGATAAGCTGCAATGCCTGTGTAAATGTAAGCGTAAAAGCTGGTGAGATTGCGAGTGAGAAACGATCGCATCGCTTGATCATACTCTGGAGACCGATACCGAACGATCGCATTTGGCTCATAGAGAAGCGTCTGTCCGGCAATCAGAATTCGACAAAACATTTCCCAATCGCCGCCGCCTTCGGTCAGAGTGTCGCGATCGAGTGCCAGGTCAAACATGCCAATCTGCTCAAACAATCTGCGACGATAGGCCATATTCACCCCAGAACCTAGCTGCATCGTGCCCAGATCGCTCCAGGATTTGAGAGAAGAATTCCAGCGTCGATCGCACCCTCGCCCCAAACCATACCAAAACTCAAAGAGTGCCTGATTTTCGGTTTCGATCTGGTCAGGAATTACCAATCCTGTGAGCGCCATGACTTGAGGATTTTGGGCAAACGAGGTGGCGATCGCGCCAATCCAATTTGTATCCACGAGGCCCTGTTCGTCTGTGAAGGCAATGATTTCGCTTTGTGCTTTCTCGATCGCCAGATTTCGCGCTTGATTGAGTCCGACTTTATCGGTGTAGAGGCAATGAAAAGCTGGATAATTCTGCTGCACGATTTTTTGAAGTGCGTCACTCTGCGGAGCGTTTTCGACAATCAGAATTTCTAAATTGGGATATTCAAGTTTTTGGAGTGCCTGTAGACAATCCGTGAGATCAAATTCCGTTGATCGTCGGGGACAAAACGCAACCGTGACAGACGGCAAATTCTGAGTTTCAACCGGAGCCAGCTTGAGTAAATCCGCAATTTGCCAGCTAGAATCTGGAACGGCTAATCGATAGTTGATCAACTGCCGCCCGATCGCTTCCGCAAACTGAGGAAAAATCTCTTGAGCGATGGCGTGTCCCGAACATTCTCCCCGCTTGACTGGAAGCTGAATATAACCGATCGGACTTCCATGCAGCTTAACCAGACCGCGCAAAAACTGATAGCCCTCCAGGTTAGTAATGGATTCTAACGGACGGCTTAACTCGATATCGGTGACTTTGATGCGATTGGACATGGGGAGGGATGAAAGAGGGATGAGGGATGAGGGATGAGGGATGAGGGATGAGGGATGAGATTTTAGGTTTGCCTTGTTTCTACGGTTTTGGTGGGTGAGGCGGGTGTTTGAACTTGGGTGCGTCCTTGTCGATCGACTCGCTGCCACGATCGCCAGAGTGACCACGGCCCAGCCAGGTTTCCGGCGATTTCTAGCCAGATGAGTGACAGGGGGTAAAAGCGGTCTCCTTTGAGCCAGAGCAACAGACGTTTGAGGTAGTAAAGCGGCAAGAAGATGAGCAGGGTGCCCAAAGCGCGGAGGTCGCGATCGCATAGTACCGTGGTCAAATGATAGCCGACAAAACCCTTGCTGTAGTTGTATAGCTGACGACGCAGGGCAGACATTTCGCGGCGGTGTTTGTGCCAGACGTAGGCGGTCGGTTCGTAGACGATCGTGTAGCCTGCTTTGAGAACTTTGTAGAACAGATAGATGTCTTCTCCGACTCCCGAAGGCATTCCGGGGCCGAGGGTTTCGTTCATGAGTCCGATCGCGGGATGGCGAAAAATGCTGGCTCGAAAGGCGGCGTTGGCAGTGCCTCCTAATTCCCAGGTGGGGACGGCGTGAAAGGGCGATCGCTCAAACCAGTCGCCGTTGACTTCAAATCGCTCAAATCCGCGTCCGAGTCCGCCGTTGCCGTAGTGTTCAAAAAGCTGTTGGGGGCGGGTGTCTAGTTCCAGGGGCAAAATGTTTCCCGTCACGGTCATCACATCGGCGCGCGCAAAGGGAGCAATGAGTTTTTCGAGCCAGTCGATCGACAGCGTGACATCATCATCGATCGTGACAATAATCTCTCCTTGACTGGCAACAATTCCAGCATTGCGGGCGTAGGCGACTCCTTGACGAGGTTCCTCAATCAAGCGCACAGTGGAAAATTGGCTCACGATCGCCGTTGTCAATCCCGAAGCTGGGTGATTATCGACCACGATGATTTCGACCGATCGCAGAAACGTCTGAGACACCAAACTTTGGAGACAGTGACGCAGATCATCCGGGCGATCGTAGGTGCCAATCACGATCGAGACTGATACATGCGTGGGGAGTGTTGCAGAGGGAACGCGATCAGATTCCCATAATTTTGAACTCCATAATTTTGAACTCCATAATTTTGAACTCAATGTCTCTACGATTTCAGTTCCCAATCGCATCACGCTAATCAGTTGATAGTCATTTGTAATATCAACTTGTCCCAAAGGTGACCCCTGCTTCATGACAAAGACGCGGACTTTACCAACTTCTGTAACGTTGTAAATCGGTTCTAAAGGCTGTGTAATTTCAATTGCACGAACTGCAATTTTGTCGGTGACTTCTTTTTGAATAGGTGTGGATTGTTTGGCTCGATCGCTGGGTGATTTTCCAAACTTTTTAGCAATCTCATCAGCAATCTTTTTAGATTTTGGATACTTGTCTAAACTTGTCAGACAACCCCAAAGTTGAGCCACGATCAAGTCACGCGGAAATCGAGTCGGACTCAACCAGGACAACATCAACGGACGCAAATGACCCGACCACAACCACGACAACCCTAGACGAATCAGAGAAAGCGTCGTTTCGGGATAGACGATCGCCGTTCGCACAAAAAACGCATAAACACTACCGTTGTGAGCGAGTTGAGTTCGCAGGTGGGCATAGTCTCGTCGATGTCGGTGACGCACGATCGCACTGGGTTCATAAACCAGCGTATGACCTTCTTTGAGAATGCGAAAAAACATCTCCAGATCGCCTGCTCCATTCGTCACCGTACCCACATCCAAAGCAGGATCAAAATAGCCAATCTCGTCAAACACACTGCGCCGATAAGCCATATTTGCCCCGGTGCCCAGGTTGCCCGTTCCCATTTGCGTCCAGTGCATAGGTTGTCCTCGGCCGACTCGCCACCACCGTCGCCGAAATCCTCGTCCAAATCCGCCATTCATCTCAAACAAAACTTGAGCGTCGGTTTCTAACTCATAAGGCACGACCAGCCCCGTCACCGCCATCACTTCAGGATTTTCGACAAACACTTGAGCGAGTGATTTTACCCAGTTGCGATCGACCACCGTATCGTCGTCGGTGTAAGCCAAAATGTCTCCGGTTGCTTCTAGAATGGCTCGATTGCTGGCCCAGTCTCGTCCCGGACGCGGCTCACACACATAGCGAACGCGGGGATAAGTTTGCACTAATTTCTCAGTTGCGTCACTGCTGGGTGCGTTGTCGATGATCAATAAATCCAGGTTGGGATAGTCTAATTGGCAAAGTGAAGTGAGGCAAAGATTGAGATCAGAGGTGCGATCGCGCGTACAAATTGCAACGGTGACAGACGGTAAAGCTTTCTGTTGGCTGATTGGCGGAAATTTGAGTAGATCATCAAACTGTAGTTTTTCAGGTAATCCTTTCAATAATTGATTGAATAGAAGCTGTTGAATAATTGAATCACAATGCTGTTCTAGAATCTGTTGCTCAAGGTAATCGGCTGAACATTGATGATTGCTAATCGGAACGTTAATCCATCCGATCGCAGTCCCATACAGTCTTACCAATGCCTGAAGCCTGACATAGCCGTGTAGTTCATCAAAGGCAGCGATCGGCTGTCCCAATTCAATCTCGACAACTTTAATCGGGGTGAGTGCAGAAGTCATGAAGGGCAGCACCTTAAGAAGAATGTTCAGATAATGTCGATCGTCCAGTTTGTCCCGCTCGTGAAAGCAGCGTTTGCAACCCATTTCCCACAAGCACTTTGAGAAACACTTTGGCTCTATTTCGTTTGCTTGAAGCAGCTTGTCGATGAGGACGAGAGAATCCGAACCAGCTTTTTATTAATAATTGATAGTATCCCACTCGTAAAAATGGAGTAACTCGATCAACTCTAACCGCTTCAAAAAGCCAGAACAAGGTTGTACGATCGTCTCCCCAATCAGAACTTTGATGAGCGAAATATAAGTAGAGACTACTACTCGATAATGAATATAAAAAGTTGGGGATTTCTAAATGTTTTTCTCGAATAGATTGCAGCATTAAAGTGTGCGATCGGGCCATACAAGAATAGTCACAGGACATACTTTGCCGAATCTTACGATAACCGACTAAAAACTCAGGGACGGCTCGAAATTCATACCCTTCGGCAATTCTCAAATACAAATCCCAATCTTCACAACCTTGGGCATTTTGTGCTTTTAGCTGACAATTGTAGCCGCCCACTTTCTCAAAACAGCCTGCTTTAATCAACGTAGCGCTGGCATTTCCCAAAAAGTTGTGGCACAGCAGCGTTTGAAAAACATTCCCCTCAATTTTCGCGGCGTGAAATCCTCCCGTTTGCTGATCTTGCTCATCAATATCGATCGACCAGCTATAAACCAAGCCCACCGATTCAGGAGACGCTAATAAGCATTGAACCTGCTTTTCTAAATTGTGAGGATACCAGAGATCATCCGCATCGATCGGGGCGATTAGTTCCCCTTTGGCTAGTTGAATTGCCCGATTTCGAGCCGCCGCAACGCCTGCATTTTGCTGCTTGACTAAGAGAATTCGTTCATCGGTTTTAGAGAGGCGATCGACGATTTCAACGGTGCTATCTTGAGAGCCATCATCGACCACAATCACTTCTAGATTCTGATAAGTTTGGGTCAGAATTGAGGTCAAGGTTCTCTCAATAAAAGCTGCCGCATTGTATGCCGGAACAATCACTGAGACAAGCGGTAAAGACAGGGCAATTGCAGATTGGCTCTTCACATCGGGATGTCACATTTCACACGTTGGACAAATCCTAGCTCGAATGGGTTGAGATGACGATCGGTTAATTAAAACTTTAGTCATTTTGCGGACGGAGCGATTTAGCGTCCTTCACCTGACTGTTGTCTTTGACACGCCCCGCATTCAAGCTCAACCCTTCCTCAAAAGCAGGTCTTTTGGTTCCCCATCCAAATCTGCGCTCAAGTCCCGTCAGATCAGCGATCGACTCCTCTGTGGATTCCTCAAGACAATATAAAGCTTTCATAAAGTGTAACTGACTAACTTGTAGAAAACCCGACTGTGCTATCAGAGTCAGCTTTAGGTGCTTTCCGCATCTCAGGTTCATGGTATCTTTTTATTCAACAAAAAAATACGGATCAGTTAGAAGACTCTACAAAGATGTTGTCTGTAAGTACCATGACTCAGGCGCGTCGAATACCATACCCCCTAGATACTCAACGAACGCTTCTCACTGACCATAATGGATTTTCCTGGACTCTCACCCTCGATCTCGATCGTTATCCCGGTCTACAACGGCGGGGAAGCGTTTCGCAAATGTCTCTCTAGTCTTAGTCAATGCGCCCCACCCACAACAGAAATTATCGTCGTCGATGATGCCGGGACGGACGACTCCTGGCAAGTTGCCAAAACATTTGGGGCAACCGTGATCAGACTGCCCATCAATCGCGGGCCAGCACATGCTCGAAACGTCGGGGCACTGACCGCCAAAGGTGAACTGCTATTTTTTATGGATGCTGATGTGGCTATCCGACCCGACACGCTGTTACAGGTGATTCGTGAATTTGACCACTACCCCGATCGTGCTGCTCTGATTGGTTCTTACGACGATTTACCGGGCGCATCCAACTTCTTATCGCAATACAAAAATCTGCTGCATCACTACACTCACCAGACTGCCAGCGAAGAAGCTTCTACGTTTTGGGGCGCTTGTGGAGCGATTCGGCGGCCGGTCTTTTTGGCGATCGGGGGCTTTGATGAAAGCTATCACAAACCGTCGATCGAAGATATTGAACTAGGCTATCGACTCAAACGCGCAGGCTATCGAATCCGTCTCAGCAAACAGGTACAGGTCAAACATCTCAAACGCTGGGGAGTGCGATCGTTGCTCAAAGCTGATTTCTACGATCGAGCCTTACCCTGGACGCGATTGATCTGGCGAGACGGCAAGTTTATCAACGACCTCAACCTGCAAACTTCTAGCCGCATTAGTGTAGTTTCAGTGTATGGCTTAGTGCTTTCCCTCATCCTTGCCTGCGGGTGGTCGAGTGCCCTGATGCTAACGGCCCTTTGTGCCTTGACGCTGATTGGATTGAATGCGTCTCTATACCGATTTTTTTATCACGAGCGAGGCATGAAATTTGCGCTACAAGCGATCCCCTGGCACTGGCTCTATTTTGGGTATAGCGGGTTAGCCTTTGCGATCGGTTCCCTCCAATTCAAACTCCAACCCCAAATCGCGGCCCCCCAACTGATCGGCTCGATTTCAAATCAGAGAGTTTCTCTGTCAGGACGAGGATAAACCCATGAGTTTATTAGATTCTGAATAAGCGCTTTATTCTACATTTCAACAACGATTTGAGGTTTTAGGTGAAACATCATCCAGTGGTGATTATTGGTGCGGGCCCCGCTGGGCTGACGGCCGCTTATGAGTTAGTAAAACGGGGCGTTCAGCCGATCGTTCTAGAAAAGTCTAATCAAGTGGGTGGCATTGCCCGAACTGAAACCTACAAAGGATACCGCTTTGACATTGGAGGACATCGCTTTTTTACCAAAGTAGACGTGGTGCAAAAACTGTGGCAAGAAGTCATGGGAGACGACTTTATCAAGGTGCCCCGCCTCTCTCGCATCTATTACCGCGATCGCTTCTTTAACTACCCTTTAGAGATTTCAGACACCCTACTCAAGCTCGGCATTGTAGAAAGTGTGCGGATTGTCTTGAGCTATCTCAAAATCAAAATTTTTCCCTGTCCCCAAGAAGAAACGCTAGAAGACTGGGTGACCAATCGCTTTGGGCGACGGCTGTTTCTCACCTTCTTTAAGACTTACACCGAGAAGGTTTGGGGAATTCCTTGTAATAAGATTCAGGCAGATTGGGCCGCCCAACGCATTAAAGGACTGTCACTGATGACGGCCGTGATCAATGCCTTGTTCAAAACCAACCATACCAAAACGCTGATCAAAGAGTTTGACTATCCGATTTTAGGCCCTGGCATGATGTGGGAGCGCTTTCAAGCCGCCGTAGAAGAGCAGGGCGGAGAAGTCAGTTTAGATGCTGGCGTGACTCAACTTAAGCGAGAAGGCAATCGCATTCAAAGCGTCACAGTCCGACAAAATGGAGCAACGATCGAGCTTTCGGGTGATCACTTTATTTCGAGTATGCCGATTTCTGCGCTGATTCAACGGCTCGATCCTCCGCCCCCTAATGAAGTGCTGCAAGCTGCCAACGCGCTCAATTATCGGGCGTTTATGATTGTCTCGCTGATTGTCGATCGCTCCCATTTGTTTCCTGACAATTGGATTTATATTCACAGTCCCGATGTCAATGTCGGACGCATTCAAAACTTCAAAAATTGGAGTCCGGCGATGGTGCCCGATGCCAGCAAAACCTGTCTGGGCATGGAGTATTTTTGCAACGATGGCGACGACTTGTGGAAAATGTCAGACACCGAGCTACTAGATCTGGCCACCTGTGAACTGGTAAAACTGGGACTCGCCAACGCCAACGAGGTCGAAGATGGAGTCGTTTTGCGTCAGCCCAAAGCCTACCCAGTCTACGATCGCGACTATCGCCAACACCTCAAGGTGATTCAAGACTTTTTGGAGACGATCGAGAATCTACAAACCACGGGACGCAATGGAATGCACCGCTACAACAATCAAGATCACTCCATGTTGACGGGGCTTTTGGCGGTGAGAAATCTGTTTGGTGAACATCACGACCTCTGGGAAGTCAACACAGAACGCTCCTATTACGAAGAGTTTACCTATGAAAAGGAGCAACCAGCAAAATTGTTAGTGCGGTAGACAGAACATGAAATCTGCGGAATGCGGAATAATAGACAACCCCTGCGAAAGATGAATGCAGAATCGATCTGCAAATGGTGAATGATGTGAGGACAACTCCCAGCCCAAAAGATTCAGGGTAACCAGGGCACATCCCTTTACAAAATATCTCATCCCTCCCTCCTCTCTCCTCCCTCCTCCCTCATCCCTCCCATGCTCTACTTCATCGTCGTCTGGCTGATTTTATTTGTCGTCTGCTGCCCGATCGGCACCGCCTTGCTCAACAAACTGCCCAACAACGGATTTGATCGGACGGGCGATCGCCTCATTGTTTCAGTCTGGTTGGGGTTGGTGATGTTGGCGATCGCGCTACTTGCGACCTCTCTGATTTTGCCGCTGTCTCCCTTGGTCGGAGGCGTGGTGGCGATCGGGCTGAGTGCTGCGTCTCTAGAATGGCAACAAACACGAGAGGAACTGGCTGCGGTTTGGGCAAGGGTGCCGCATCGGGTGATGATTGGTTTTTTGGGATTGGCGCTCCTTGTGGCTGCGCTCACTACTGGACAGGTGATTTGGCATGACACGGGCTACTATCACTATGGGCTGATTCAGTGGCTTGCTGAATATGGAACGGTGCCAGGATTGTCGCTGCTCTTTACCAATCTGGGGTTTACATCGTCGTGGTTTGCGCTGGCGGCTCCGTTGAATGCTGAAATTTTTGATGCGCGGGTGAGTGCCGTGACGAATGGCTTTGTGCTGTTGATCGCGGTGTTGCAGGCTTTGATTTGCCTCAGACAGAGCCTCATGGGTGCAAGGTTGAGCGATTTGTTTGCGATCGCGTTTGCATTGATCATGCTGCCGATCACAATTTGGCTAGTTCCGATGTCACAAATTTTGGTTTCTCCTTCGCCCGATCTGCCCGTCGCCTTTCTAGTCGGCATTGTTGGCTGGTCGATGTTGGTGGTGTCTCGATCGACCCTGGTCACCCACGAGATGAATGATTCCTTACGAGCAACTCGACGCGATCGGGTGATTCCTCTGATTTTGGCCACGGGGGCATTCACGATTAAGCTGACCGCGCTGCCTTTAGTTGTGATGTCTAGTCTGTTTTTTGTCTTTCATCCCGGTGTCAATTTGAGAAGGATTGTCAGGGGCGGGGCAGTTGTTTTGTTGCTGTTGTCTCCGATGCTGATTTCTGGGATTCTTACGTCGGGCTGTCCGCTTTATCCGGCGGCGGTGCTTTGCGTTGATCTGCCCTGGTCGCCGACTTTTCAAGCAGTGCAGCAGACGGCCGCTAATACACATGGCTGGACAACCTGGTATGGGTCGCCGCCAGCGGGGGTCAATCCCTGGATATGGTCAATTGGGCAATGGTTTAATACATCAACGACCGAAAAGATCACAGCGGCATTGATTGTGCTGGCTCTCGTGGCGGCGCTTTATGTGATTGTGACTCAGGCGGCAAAGCTGCGAGGTGAAATTTGGGTAGCCGCGATCGGCATTTTAGGAATTACCTTTCTGATGTTGACTTCTCCATTTTTTCGATTTAATTTGCCATACGTAGCGCTTTTGCTCGCGTTGTCAATGGCGGTTATTTTTATGAAACAGTTTGATCGTATTCTTCATTTCCTAAAGTTTTCGGAATCGTTGATACGATCGCATGATTTAGTATTCAATTTGTTTTCGGCGACTATTGTATTAGTGGTTGTCGGGTATTCTTATCCTCAATTGCTTTTACCACTACGAATGAAGGACATGCCTGTATTAGAAAAGCAGGCTAATGGCATTGTCTATTTCTATCCTGAAGACAATATGCATTGTTGGGCGGCCAAGATTCCTTGTACTTTTACCGATATGCAAGAGGTTGAGTTTGCCAATCCTAACCGAGGTCTAGCGGGCGGTTTTATTCGCAAAAAATCGTTTTAACGTGAATTCGATGAAATCTTTCGCTGCGGTTGTGAATTCCAGGCAGCCCCCTAAATCCCCCACGAGTGAGGGACTTTGAACCCAAGATTTTGTCTGAAAGTCCCCCAATTTTGGGGGGTTGGGGGGCAGAAGCGCTGAAGAACGAAGCAAAAAAACCTCATCGAATTCACGTCGTTTTAACCCCCGATAAACGATATGGGACTTGCCCCAGAATAAAATAACGTCAGTTCGATGAACGCTTCGCTTCGCTTTTAGATCCAGGAACGCCCCCTAAATCCCCCACGAGTGAGGGACTTTGAACCAGAATTCCTCTCTGAAAGTCCCCCAAAATTGGGGGGTTGGGGGGCAGAAGCCGTGAACAACGAAGCGAAAAAACTCTCATCGAATTCACGTTAAAATACCAGTTCAGCAACCAGCGTTGACGAAATCTAACTCAATTAACTGGGATGGTATTAAACTGCAAGTCCCTACCTTTTCAAACATCCTCTTACAGTTGAATCGTTTGTTTGTCGTGCAATTCCTCCAGATGAATGAGTGAACCAGCGCCCATGACGATATTGAACTTCATTAAAGAACGCCGAACTTGATAGCCTGCTAATACTCGAATCACTTGGTATTCCGTTGTCAGATCGGGGGTGCCATCCCATTTGAGCAGGGCCAGTCGATGAGCGGCAAGTTCGCCTAATTGGTCAACGAATTCGTCCATACAATCCCTCACATCGGAGAGAATGCCAGAGGGCATAAAAAGCAATCGTTCTTGCAAATCCAAGGTCACGGTGACTTGATAACGTCTCATCAACGAGCATTGCAACTCAAAGCTAAACGAAACCACGTCAGGAAGCTGTCTCCTAACTGCCATATTGTTTATCCTCTCATTTAATTCAAAGAGGACGGGAACGCCGATTCTCCGGATGGAGAACTCCAAAGCAATGGCTCGATCGTTCCCCGGTTATGAAAATTGTATGCGGGATCTCGATTCCAACCTTTCAAGATCCCATCGCAAAGCAGACGTAGTACAATCATAAACGCCTCCAAAGTTAGTCCAATTAACTTAGGTGGAAGTCCTCGGAGGTCTGATTTGGTAGATCAGATTTCCGGGGCGTGGTCTCCACCTGCGGACATCTTACACAAGTTTTTGTTTTTTTGGAAGACTCAATTTTTGAGGAAGACAAAACTTTTTGCTGGGCGGTTCAAACTACAAGAACAAAATCCGCCGTCGCGGATTAACAAATCCTTAGATAGATCTTAGTCTGCGAAGGCAGACTTTGTTCTTTTAGGCGCGAATTCGTTTCCGAAGGAACTTGCGAAGCGAACCGCCAGCCTCAACCACCGATCAAATGAAGAATCAGCCTCGCCCGTAACCTTAAAACACAACCTTGTCACAAAGGATCAGGGTTCTGAAACCAAGCAAGCGCTTTCATCAACTCGATTACACAAAGCTGAAACTAAGCAAGCACGATCGTCAACTCGATTACACAAAGCTGAAACTAAGGAAGCGCGATCGTCAACTCGATCACACAAAGCTGAAACTAAGCAAGCACGATCGTCAACTCGATTTGGTCAAAGATCCATAGCACCTATCTGCTGCATTGACAAATTAAGTTGTTACACATCACCCTGCACCGAGTAAGCGATCGTATTCAGCTTTAATTGCTTTAAAACATTCACAAGACATTGCTTCGAGTCGTTGTTGATCTCGAATTTCGATCACACCGCGTCGATAAGAAATTAGACCCAGATCTTGATATTTGTTGGCAGCTACCGTCACCCCTGCCCGACGCACTCCCAGCATTTCTGCAATAAAGTCTTGCGTTAGTCGAAACTCATTGGATTTAACCCGATCCTGGGCTTCGAGTAGCCAACGGGCAAACCGTTGATCTAACGTATGAGCGCGATTGCAAGCCACATTTTGAGAGAGTTGAGCAATAAAAGCCTGTGTGTAGTTGAGCAATTGATCGCGCAGTTCTGGATATCGCTCGCATAGTTGCCGTAGCGTCTGAGCATCCAGCTTGAAGGCATCACCCGGAATTTGCACTAGATAAGTCGTTCTGGTCGTGACTTGTTTTGCCATCAGCACATTGACTCCCAACATATCTCGATAGCCCACGATCGCCGTTTCTACGGTCGTAATGCCATCGCTCATGGTGAGTGTAATTGAGCAAGCACAATCGATCGGAAAGTAAACCGCCTCGATCGGTTCTCCTGGGTCATGAAGTCGCTTTCCTTGCTCTAGCGAAACTTGCCGAAGAAAGGGTGCAAGCTCTTCATAAATCTGAGGTGACAGAGCGGCTAGTATTTGATTTTGAGGAGCCATAAAAGCCTTTTCAGAACATTTTTTGGGGCAGTTTTTGAGAACGAATTCAGGAGGCAATGCTCTGGCGCAATGTTCTTCAAACTACCAAATTGTTGCCTGGATAAAACAGCCATCAAAAGTAAGTTCTGAGTTGCTTTGCTGTCCAAAACGAACTGGTTCTATCGATTACTAGACAGTACCGCAAAAATAGAAAAAATTAACCTGACCCACGACGATCGTCAGAGAAACTTAATATGAACAAAACAACTACACAATTGGCGACTATGGGCAGAGTTGCAGTCATCGTTCTATATCATCTGAATAGCGTCTCAGTTCTTCAATGTTCTTTCTTCAATGTTCTTTAAGAAAATAAGGCGATGTGCAACTTTTTCTTAGCCCGCTTTTGAAGGAAGACGTTGATCAGAAAGTTGCCCATTGCCTAAGATACCTCTAAGACATATGCAAACTGAGGCATCAGAAAAGCGATCATACTCAGTAACTTTTCAAAATCAAATGGCTTGATCAAATAATCATAAAAGCCCGCAGCAAGTGCCTGATCTCGATCTTGATCGCTGGCACAAACCGTCAAAGCAATCTTCGGCATCTCTGGCACTCTAGCTTTCAAGGTTTCCACCAGCGAATACCCATCCTCGTAGGGCAACAACAATTCACTAATTAGCAAGTCAGGCTTGTCTCTTTCGACAATTTCCAGGGCTTTTTGGGCGGAGTCTGCCGTCAAAGTTGTGATGCCATATCCTAAAAACAACGTTGTTAACAAGTCTCTAGAATCTTCATCATGGTCAACCACCAGAATTCTCAAACCATCAAGCGCCAAAGAATAGTACGTCACTCCTAATAATCCTTGTAACATTAGGTGAATAATCCAGCGAAGCATTTTTTGAGAGGGTTGTTTAGAATACAATCAGTTGTAACGATCAGTAGATGTTTTTATGTTGAAACCTGTAATAGTCACAAAAAACTAGTCGTCACTATCGCGAGTTCAAATTAACCTTGTTCTCATAATAAAGTTCCTGTGAGTCGAGTTCAGTACGATGTCGTACCTAGTGACTCGTCCAATTTTCGTCCAATTAAGGAGTTTTACACGGCGCGACGACTGCCTAAAAAATAGGTTTGATAATTGATACCTGATGACACCCGAAGCGTCGCACCCTAGAAACTAGAATGGCTCAATCCATAAGATCGATGCAACGTCCCATTTATCTCGATTGTCACGCGACTACGCCTGTCGATCCAAGCGTTTTATCTGCGATGTTGCCTTACTTTACCGAGCAGTTTGGTAACCCGGCAAGTGTGGGTCATGCGTATGGATGGGAAGCCGAAGAAAGTGTGAAACGATCGCGCATTCAGATAGCCAATTCGATTCATGCAACACCCGAAGAAATCATTTTTACCAGTGGCGCAACCGAGGCGAATAATTTAGCCATCAAAGGTATTGCTGAAGCCTATTTTGGTCAGGGGCGACACATTATCACAGCGGAAACTGAACATCGTGCAGTGCTTGATCCCTGTCATTATCTACGATCTTTAGGCTTTGAAGTCACAGTTTTACCCGTCCAATCAGATGGACTATTAGATTTAGATCGGTTAGAAAAGTCGCTGCGATCGGACACCATTCTCGTCTCGATCATGGCTGCTAATAATGAGATTGGGGTACTACAACCTTTAGAAAAAATTGGCGCGATCTGTCGTCAACATCAGGTTCTATTCCACACAGACGCAGCGCAAGCGATCGGCAAAATTCCCCTCAATGTCGAGACGATGAAGATTGATCTGATGTCGCTAACGGGGCACAAAGTTTATGCGCCCAAAGGCATCGGTGCGCTCTATGTGCGACGACGAAATCCACGAGTTCAGCTTGCGGCTCAAATGCACGGTGGCGGACATGAAAGAGGTCTGCGATCGGGCACCCTGTATCCCCCTCAAATCGTCGGATTTGCCAAAGCAGTCGAGTTAGCTATTGCAACGATGCCAGCCGAGTCAGAACGCATTTTAGGACTGCGCGATCGCCTCTGGCAAACCCTCAGTCAGCTAGACGGCATTCATCTCAACGGACACCCCACCCAACGCCTCGCCGGAAACCTCAACCTCAGTGTCGAAGGCGTAGACGGGCAAGCATTGTTATTAGGATTGCAGCCAGTCGTCGCGGTGTCTTCGGGGTCAGCCTGCACCTCGGCAAAAATCGAACCCTCTCACGTTCTGACGGCGCTGGGATTGTCGAATCAGTTAGCCTATGCGTCGATTCGGTTTGGGATCGGTCGATTTAATACCCTTGAGGAAATCGATCGCGTGGCTCAAGTCGTGATGGATACGATTCGATCGCTCCGCTAATTCAACACGAACTCAATGAATCTCCTCGCTCCAGTCACAAATCCAGGCGGCCCCCCAAATCCCCCACGAGTGAGGGACTTTGAACCCAAAATCTTGTCTGAAAGTCTCCCAAAATTGGGAGGTTGGGGGGCAGAAGCCGTCAACAACGCAGCGAAAAAACTTCATCAAATTCACCTCCTTACTTCAGCGCTTCTTCGAGTTTGTTTTGGTTCCAGAGCGATCGATACAGTCCGTCTATTTCAATCAGGGCAGCGTGGGTTCCAGATTGCACAATTCGCCCCTGATCCATGACAAAAATGCGATCAGTCATTGCCGCCGCAGACAGTTGGTGAGAAATAAATACGACGGTTTTGCGGGCCGTTCCTTCTGAAAGATTTCTAAGAATTTTAGTCGCCGTTTGGTTGTCTACACTCGACAGCGCATCATCCAAAATCAAAATCGGACTATCGACGAGTAGGGCCCGCGCCAGAGCCGTTCGTTGCCGCTGTCCACCTGATAGAGTAATGCCTCGCTCCCCCACGATCGTTTCGTACTGCTGCGGAAAGTTGAGAATCTCATCGTGCATCTGAGCCTGAATCGCTGCCAACTCCACGGCTGACTGTTCGGCAAACGGGCTGCCATATCGAATGTTGTTTTTGATCGACGTGCTAAACAAAAAGCTCTCTTGAGGCACATAGGCGATCGCGCTTCGCAAATCCTCAATTCTCAACGTCGTAATATCATAGCCATCGACCAAAAGCTGACCAGGCGCAATTTCCAACAGACGCGGCAACGCATTCGCCAACGTCGATTTACCAGATCCGATCGCACCCACGATCGCGACCGTTTCACCCGGCGGAATCTCAAAGTTAACGCGATCAAGCGCAGGAACGGCCTTCTCAGGAGAAGTTGTGGAATAGGTAAATGTCAGATCGTGAGCCGTCAATCTGCCTTTGACTTGAGACAACGGTAATGAAATCGCATCCGGTTTATCTTGAATTTTGGATTGCACCGTGAGAATAGATTCAATACGATCGATACTCACTTCTCCGCGTTGATAAGCCGTAATGGTGAATCCTAATAACGCGGTCGGAAATGCTAATCGCTCCACATACAACAACAGGGCAATAAAGTCTCCAACTGAGATTACGCCCTGCTCGATCGCGCCCCCTCCAAACCACAAAAGAATCAGTCCACTCCCGCCCGCCAACACCTGCAAAATCGGAAACAGAATATTTCTCGTCAACGCCAGTTGCAGATTGGCATCCAACAATTGTCGATTGAGTTGTCGAAAGGCACCCCGCTCGTTTTCTTCTTGAGCGTAAATCTTGATCAACGCCATGCCGCTCATATCTTCTTGAATCATCTCGCTCATCGTCGAGAGTTCTTCTTGCACCGCCAACTGTTGATTTCTCAGCTTATTGCTAAACAGATTCACCAAAATCAACATAAACGGATACACCGAAATCGCCAGCAAACTCAGTCGGGGATTGATCCGCATCATCGCAGGCAGCGTCAAACTATATGCAAAAAATGTATTCGCCAAACTCAAGACCGCAAATCCCAGCAGCCGCCGAATGTTATCCACATCGCTGGTCGCCCGATTGATCAGATCCCCGATCGTATTCACCCCAAAATAAGCAGGTTCTAAATGCAGTAAGTGATTAAAAATCCTTTGTTTGAGGTCAAATTCAACCTGTCGCCCCACCCCAAATAGCAGCACCCGCGAAGTCATCCGCACGACCCACATCACCGAGGCCAGCCCCAACACCAGCGCCCCATAGAGGAGAACTTGATCAAAGCTAAAGGTCACCCCTAACTCATCGATCCCATCTCGAATCAGCAAAGGAATGTACACCCCAATCCCATTCACCACCAGCAGTGCCACAATGCCCAGCGTCGTATCTCGCCAATGAGGACGCAAATAGACCCCTAGTTTCTTAAGCTGCGACTTTGCCATGATGATTTAATGAGCGATCGACTTCTCATCGTAGCGCTATCCGGCAAAGGAGGGATGAGGAAGAGGGAAGAGAGAAGAGGAATGAAAGAATTGTTCCTGCTCACTCCAGAGCATTCACCTTCCTGATTTCTTGTTTGACTGCTATTGAGGGACAAGAAGCGATCGGAAAATCGCAGAAGGATTTGCAGACTGGCCCATTTCATCTCTCATGAAGCAGAATACTCTTCCCCTTCTAAAGCGTTCTCACAGGCCTAATCCAGCCGCGCAAGAAGTAATAAATTGAGTTGACGTACTCGCTAACGACTCTAGAACTGAGGGCAAAAGCGTCGGTGCTGGGTAACAGATCGCTGAGACGGAACCCTCGCTCAATCAGATCTCGACCTCGAAGACGCTGGCGAAGAGCATCTCGCGGCGGGAGCGTATAAAAATCAGTCGGACGAGGAATGATCGTGACATCTGCACCATTTGTCCCAGCGTTGGCAAACTCTCTAGAAAACGTCAGCGCAGAGCGGGTCATCTCGATCGCCGAAGTCACCACGATCAGTTGATTGCCAAAACTAATGTTTCGCGATCGCAGCAATTCTCGAACATTCTCAGCGCTGTCATGCACCGTCGGACTCTGGCTCTCCTCAATGATGTCGCCTTCAGGAATGCCAAATCGATTTTGCAGATAGGTGCTGGCTGCCCTCGCTTCAGACGTGTTTTCTCGCGTGTCACCCTCTTTGCGTTCGCGGGCCGTTTCTCCAGCCGTGACCACGATTAGAGGAGCCGTGCCGCGGGCCCGTTCTTCGGCGTAAAGCTGACCTGCATAAGTCAGACGGTTTCCTCGCTCGGTCAACTGAATCGGCTGACTCGCCAAAATTCCAAACGTGCTTTCATTGAGTGGCTCAGGCGGTGGAATCAAAGGGGCCTGGGTGGTTCGAGGAAGGGCTTGGTCGGGAATCGGCTGGGTACGCGGACGCAGCTGAAGGCGAGTCGTATCTTGAGCCAAGACCACAATTACCCGTCTGCCGCCCCCCAGAGCCTCCGTCGGAGCGGGACGAGTGATCTCAAGGGCCTCCGATTCGGCTCGCTGGGCCAAAAAGTAAGACACCGCTGGAATGCTCAAAATCAGCAGCAGCGGAACGGCAATTCGTACCAGGTTGATCCCTGTTTTGGTCAACCCTTTGCCGCGAAAGACCTGCGAAAAAGCAATCAGTAGAAGAATTAGAATGAGTCCGATCGGGCTAAAGGGGACGGCAATAATTCGCCAAATGTCTCCCAATAGTCCCTGTTCGGGCGATCCTCGATAAAAGGTGAGTGCCGCGACACCTAGCAGCAGCAAAAGAACTAACCCACCTAAAAACACCCTGGGTAGTGCCCTCAGCAAAACGTACCAGGCAAACAGCCCGACGACGACCCAGAGCAGAACCTGGGTTAAGAGGACAAATACATCTGTTACCAATAAAACCATGCTGTAATTCCTTAGTGTCCTGGGGTGATGACCGTCACCTGGCTTTTGGACTCACTCATTAAACCATTACAAAAGCGAATTGAACGGGAGACTTTAGATAAACCTTTGAGCCTGGATTCGGACGTTCGATTTGGGAAAATCTATGTGACGGCTAATCTTTTAGAAAAGGATCAAAAATTCGCGGGAAAATCGCTGGAAATCTAACCCCATCAAGACTAGGATTGTACAGAAGTTTTTCAGTTTGTCACTCAATTTTTGTGCGATCGCGCCTGAATTTCTTCAAAGTCAATTCAAAAAGTAAAGTTCCTTGCAAAATCAGCGAGTCACACGATCGTCGTCGGCGAAAATGCAAGATGATTTAACTCGATCGCCGAGCCGATCAACAGTCTCAAGGGATGGTGTTTAGGAGGTAAAACCAATGGAACTAATTTTGGCAGGGGTTGTATTTGTCGTAATTTTCTTTCTGCTCTCCAAAGAACTGTTTGGCAAGTAAAGCGATGGGATAACTAGAATGAGAGTCAGGACGATCGCCCGCCTCGCAGACATTTCCCCGCTCTAGATGCTGGCTGTCGAAGGGAAATTTAATCACTCTTTTGTCCTGAGTGTTGCGACGATCATCTGAATCGATCGTTAGTTGCCCAATAGTCCAAGTTGAGAGGAATGAGTGTGCCGTCAGAAAAGCCAACCATCTTAGTCACCGGGGGAGCCGGGTACATTGGGTCTCATGCCGTGTTAGCGCTCCAGCAGGCAGGCTATCCCGTTGTTGTGTTAGACAACCTGGTGTATGGTCATCGCGATATTGTCGAAAAGGTTCTCCAGACCGAGCTAGTGGTTGGGGATACGAACGACCGGGCCCTGCTGGATCAGGTCTTTGTAGATCATGCGATCGGGGCTGTGATGCACTTTGCGGCCTACGCCTATGTGGGTGAGTCTGTTACGACTCCCGGCAAGTATTACCGCAACAACGTCACTGGGACGCTGACCCTCTTAGAAGCGATGGTTGCCGCCTCCATTAAGCAGTTTGTCTTTTCTTCGACCTGTGCGACCTATGGGGTGCCGACGATCGTCCCGATTCCAGAAGACCACCCTCAAGATCCGATCAATCCCTACGGCGCAACCAAGTTGATGGTAGAGCGCATCCTCAAAGATTTTGATCAAGCCTACGATTTCAAATCCGTTAGCTTTCGCTACTTTAATGCGGCGGGGGCTGATCCTCAAGGACGATTGGGAGAAGACCACCAGCCCGAAACTCACTTGATCCCGCTGGTGCTGATGGCTGCTCTGGGTAAGCTGGAGTCGATCGCGATTTTTGGCACTGACTACCCCACGCCCGATGGAACTTGCATTCGCGACTATATTCACGTCAATGATCTCGCTCAGGCCCACGTTTTGGGGTTGGAATATCTGCTCAAAGGTGGTCAGAGCGATGTATTTAATTTGGGCAATGGCAGCGGTTTTTCGGTCAAAGAAGTGATCGAAACGGCGCGTCAGGTCACGGGTAAAGACATTGTGGCTGTGGAACACGATCGTCGCCCTGGTGATCCGCCCGCTCTGGTTGGCAGTGGTGAAAAAGCCCGCACCGTGTTGGGGTGGTCGCCTGAATATGCTGACTTACACAAAATTCTCACCCACGCCTGGCAATGGCACCAAAAGCGGCACGCCTAGAGAATCATCAATTGGGAGGGAGAAGGGCTGGCGTTACAATTCTCCTGCTTGATCGCGTTGAGGAGATCTCTGCCAAACAAGTTACCCATCTTGTAAAGCCCTCTAAATTCCCCCAATTCTAGGGAACGTAAATTCGATAAAGTTCGTTGCTTTGACCATCAATCTAGGAAGAACCTCTAACCCACCCGTGAGAGACTTTTCTACCAAAAATCTTGTCTGGAAGCCCCTAGAATTGGCAAATTGGGGGTTAGAAGCCGTGACTACTAAAGTAAAATACTTCATCGAACTCACGCAATTTAGAAGGCTCCCACTCTGGCAAAGATCACATAGATGGTTTTGAAGATGAGAACGAGGTCGTACATCGGTGTCCAAAGTGCCTGATAACGCAGATCAAGGGCAACGATTTGCTCAAAGTCTTTGACGGTCGATCGACCATTTACCTGCCACTCGCCTGTCAGTCCGGGCTTGACGTTGAGCCGTTGCCAATGATGGTCGCTGTAGCGAGACACTTCGTCTGAGGTGGGTGGACGAGTCCCGACTAAGCTCATTTCGCCGAGCAGGACGTTCCAAAATTGAGGAATTTCATCGAGGCTGGTGCGTCGCAAAAAGCGCCCAACTCTGGTCACCCGTGGATCAGACTGGTTTTTGAAGATTAGCCCATCTGCCTCATTCTCGACTTGAGACTTGAGTGACTCAGCATCGTCTACCATCGATCGAAACTTGTAGATCTGAAAAGGCTTGCCCATCAGCCCGTGGCGTTCTTGACTATAGAAGATTGGCCCGGAGCTATCAAAGCGAATTGCCAGCCCGATCGGGACAAACACAACTGCCAAAATCGTCAACCCAACAAGACTGCCCACCAGGTCGATCGCCCGCTTGACCAGTGAGTAGCTCGATTGATGAGGAATCTGAAACGTGTCCCCTGACCGAATGGAATTAGCGTCCGTTGAGTAGAATGCAGTTTGTGTCATGATTCCGAACCGATTACTGGAACCGCGAAAACACTGAGAATAGTTCCGTAGATATACGTACGACTATACGCTGAAACCCCTATCTGCCAACAGTCTTACTCGACACACTTGCTCAAATCTTGTTGCGGGCTTCACGATTCCTTGTTTTTGTAAAGATTTGATGAAGAGTAGCGGTATTTCCGTGAATATGCTGAAAGATCACTCATTTTCTGCGGAGGACTTTTCCGAATCGAAGAAAACAGAATTTAGCCTCTCTTGTGGCAAAAAGAAAGTGATCGGGTTTAGGTTCCCGGTGTCAAGCGTCAAAAGGATGAAAGTAACTCCACCATTTGGAGAATTCATTCCGAATAGACTACTCTTCCAATGGCATCTGCATATTTCAGGGAAGATCGCCCGAATAATTTTTGTAGGCTCCAGTTTGCCTTAGACTATGAACCGTGTTGAACACAGAAAAGGGGTCAAGGTGTGGAGAGTCAGCCCAATCGCATGGAATTTATCGTGCAGCAGCTAGGAGAAACCGTGTTAATGACCACCGAAACGATCGAAAGCCTGGCCGAGCGAGTAGATGACCTGTCTAATCAAGTTGAGCAGCAGGGCTATCAGCTTTTTGCTTTGAGCGATGCCGTGCAAACTTTGTCGATTAATCAGGATGACACGCTCGATCGCCTCAATCGGCTCACAGAAACCTTACAGCGCATCGCAGCGTCTTTATCTGCATCTCTTGAAGGCAGTCACGAGCAGTCTTGAATATTCTGGATTGTGGCGCGGGCAAAAGTCAGCGTTTTATCAATTTTATTAAGTTGAGAACAAACTTTGAAGAACGTTTTATACTTTGAGTTTCAATGCTTAAAGCTTTGGTAATCAGACTTTAACGTCAGGTGCTTTTAAGAAACTTGGCAGTCAGCGATCGAATCCATCTCCCCAGTGTTACCCGAATGGGTAAGTGATTTCGACCTGGCACATAAGGCAAACTCTCTATAACAGGGCATTGAGGACGGCAGTCTCATGGTAATTGCAGAAGAACTGGCTGACAGATGGCGACTCCACTTGCAAAGTGACCTTTCTAAGCACGGTCGCCCTACTCACGAAGCGATCATTCAGTGGCTTTTGGGTGAAGATCAGGCTCGATTTGAGAATCTGCTTCCTACGCAGCTTGAGGTTGCCAAACAAGCGATGGATTACCGCTATCGAATTTTGCAGCAGCGATATCTCGAAGCTGGGCCCGAACGCGCTTATAAGGGGCTGATTCAACGGTTGAGCAGTCTGTTTTTGATCCGCAACAAGATTCGGACGTGGATTGCACTGTCTCGCGATCGTCAGCGGAGCGTGGTCGATGTGCTGCAAGAGGTGATTCAAGAACTCCTGCAAAACGACAAGTATATGCAGCAGCAAATCAATTGGATTGCCCAATGCACCGATGATCCCCGCTTGCGAAATGCGCTGGTGTTGGCGACGACTGAGGAATATTGTCTGCGTCCGATTCGCAATCAGCCGCTGCTGGTCTATCGATTTGTGAACTATCTGCGGCGATCGCAGCGAGGTGGGATGACTCAGGTTCCGGCGGCTGACTTCATTCGTCTGGTGTCTGAAGAGATTGCGCCCGATGAGTCTGAAGGGTCGGTGAGTTTGCTGGATGGGCAGGCGGTTTCTGAGTATCAAGACGCGCAAGCGCAAGCCGAACAGCAAGAACTCAGACAGTCGGTGACTCAGAAGTTTGAAACTTATCTCTCGGAGCGGGTCGATCCTCTGGCGGCGGAGTGGCTAAAACTCTATTTGCAGGGCAAGACTCAGGAGGCGATCGCTCAGGATTTGAATGTGCCGATCAAGCAGGTTTATCGATTGCGGGAGAAGGTCAATTATCATGCGGTTCGGGTGTTTGCGCCCAAAAATCAGCCGGAGTTGGTCACCGAGTGGTTGGGGCGTTGATGACCTCTTTTGACAACTTCTAGTCTATGGACACCGAGAGCAATGGCAAGGACGGTACACCACAAAGCAATCAGGCCCAGAACAAACAGTTTAGTGACGCAATCCGTACAATAGAGCAACAGGTAGGACGGAAGCTTTCTAAGCTGGAAAGGCGACGTTTGCATGATGAAATTAGCGGGCTGAACTGCACCTTTCACGAGATTGTTGAAATTGGGTTAGCAATATTTGAAGGGTGACGTTGAGAGTATGCTTGAACAACTTTTGACCAACATCGCAGATGAGTGTAACCACAACTGACATTTCTAAGCTTCAAGCCTACGTTCAGCCTCTCCTCGGTCAGAAGGCATGGGGAGTATTGTTGGGGCATGGTAGCTTTATTACGCTGGAGTTTGGCAAGTCGTTGGTGCGGCCTTCAGAGAAGAAAGTGCATGGTGAGTGGCATTTGTGGATTTACTGTTGCGCTTGGCGGCTAGAGAAAGGCGATCGGGTACTAGCAGGTTCAGAAGATCCTCGATCAAAGCTCGAACAGGCCGTTCAACAGTTAGAAGGTCTGGTTCTGAATTCTGTAGAGTTGCTTTCTCCAGCGTGGGATACTCTTTTCAAGTTTGAAGATCAGGTTGTTTTGCGTCTATTTCCTCTCTTGTCGGAAGAAGCTGAACACTGGATGCTGTATATGCCTGACGGGGTGCTTTCGGTTGGCCCTGGTACAGACTGGTCGTTTGAGGCTGTCTAAACGTTTCTGTCTAAACGCTTTTGTCTAAAGTTTTCTGCGTTGCGTAGTTAGAGGGGTTGCTGTTGGGTTTCGCTTTGCTCAACACCCACCTACGGAGAATGAGGGGTTTCAGAAGTTTTGTCAGTCAATCGAGCCTGTGATCTGAAGAATTGGGATCGTTGTCGAAGACGATGATGAATTGTTCGCTGGGTAGGAGTCGCCGCAAAACTTGCAAGTAACCTTCTGCATCGGATGAGTTTCGGCAACAGGCGACGACGATGTGACGCATGTCGGGCAATAAACGCACGACTAACCATCGATTCAAGAAGTCTCGATAAGGCATAATGATATTGTCTCCATTGAGTTTGGAGCCATAGCCAGTGCTGAACTTTCCACGGGACGCGCTGGCTTTTCGCTTGTTTGAATATTATCGCACTGTGCAGATCTGTGTCAATCGAAATCACAAACACACAGATAAGCTCACATTAGGTCATCAGTCAGGAGTCGTGTAGTCAGATTATGACGAAGAGAATTACACTGCCGCCATTGGGTGAACATGATGATGACTGGCTGACGATTCTGGCATGGCTGTATAGTCGCAGCAGGGCAAGTCAGGCAGCGGCTCTGATCAGCGTTGGTGTTGCAGAACAGAAGGCTGAAGTTGAGAGCATGTTGGAGTACATTGCCCGAAAGCGCAGTATTAGCGTTGATGAGTTGGTCAAAAGTATTTTGGGTGGGACGATCGATGGCGATCGAGAGGACTCCATTGATGAAGAGTAAATCTTCGGTCAGTCTCCTACACTCCACGTCCCAAACTCTACTCTCTCAATGTCACCATGCGATCTTCAATGCCTGCCCAAGTTGCGGGCGACACTCGCACGGCGGATTGTCTGCACTGCACCATTAACAAGTTTGCATGGAAATAGTCCTTTAAAGCTTTAGTTTCTGCTTCAGATAAATCAAGTAATTCTAAATTTAGATTTAGGGCGTTGTACCAGGTTTGCAGAACTTTGTCGCGAAAGGCTCGGCGAACTTCGACGGGTTGATCGTCGTTGGGGATTTTAGTCTGTAGAGCTTCTAGTCGAGCATCTAACACAACAAAGTTTACAGACCTAAAGATTTTTATTTTTTCAATGGCGCGGGCAATAGCGCGGGCGAGGTCGATGATGCGGGGGACGTGGATATCCTCGATTTTGAGGTCGAAAACCCAGACGAGGCTGAGTGCGAATTCGGCGATGGTGTAGTCGTAGTGGGCAGTAGTAGCGGTTAAGTCGCGATCGCGGTAAGTGAAGGCGAAGTCGCGGTCGACGGCTACGGCGAAGGCGAGAAAGATCGCTGCTGCCCGTTTAGCCGCAGGCTTAAAGTCTCCGGCTGACCCTGCCGTTGATTGATCTGCCCACGCTATCCAGGCTTTTATTTTAGGTGTCTTAAGGTAGGTCTGAGCTTCTTTCTCCATGAGCAGCAGCAGTTCATCGGCTCCCCCGCGCATTAATCCTGATACCAGCAGGAAGATTTCTTTCCATCGCGCTTCTGTGAGGTGGTCTGTCACCAATTGTTCAACTTGTCGATGATCGTCAATATATTGAGCCGTCAAAAACTCCTGAAGCGTCAAATGGGAGAACGAGTAAATGCCGTCTGCCCGCTCTACCAATACGCCATGCTGCACCTCAATACTTCGCAACACCGCCGATCCATCAATTCTCTTCTCATCAGGCAACATTTCTTTGAGGAGTTGCTCAATCTGGTTGACAATTTCGCGCCGAGTTGAAAACAGTCGGTTTTGCTGAAAGGCATCGTGGGCAATTTCTGCCAGCATCATTTCTTTGCGCTTGGTGTCCAGCCCCTTGTAGAGGTCGTCTTGCGGAATGCCCTTCTCGGCTGCCCATTCTTCGAGCAACACCCGCAATGCGCGTTCGTAGAGCGTCGATCGATTGGTGGGAAACTTGCGCGATCGTTGATACAACAGACAAACCAACGTCAACAACAATGGCGTTTGAGTCAGTTCTTTGGCGGCAGTATGCTCATCGCTGTTTAATTTTTGCCAGCAATCCTTTGCGATGTCGGGATCTTGACGAAACCAGTTATCAATAAATTGTTTGATCTGCTGATCATCAAAATCAGCCATCGCCACATCGGTAAATAGGCGAAAGTTATGCCGATAGGCCGCCACCCGACACGACGTAATGTAGCGGTTTTGGTTGTGCAGATCGACAAAGTTTTGAATTTGGCTGATTGCCTCATTCATTCGCCCCGTCGCCACTTCATCTAAGCCATCCAGCAAGACCAAAAGCTTACCCTGCTGCAAAAGTTTCTGCGTTGATTCTTCTGGCGATGGAAATCCACAAATGCCAAATTCTCTAGCGATCGTTTTTTCAATGTCGATTTCGCCCGTGTTGAACTCTTTTAGATCAATAAACACGGGAATGCAATCATGCTGGTAGGTGCCCTTTCTCCCCTTCAACGCTTCTAGACCCATCCGCCGCAAGAAGGTTGATTTTCCTGCGCCAGGGCCACCCAACACCATCAAATATTGCTTTTCATTTGCCACCTTTAAGCCATCTTTCTTGGGACAATCCTTCCCTTGAAAGCTCCGTCTCGCTGCAAGTCGGTACGCTTCTTCTAGCGCCTCCACCGATTCAAAACTTTGGAGGGCACGATTGTCCAAAAACCGCACGGCTGCATAGACACTCTCCAGCGTCACAGGTTCTCGCATTCCCAACACCTTGAGAATGCCGTGACGAGCAGAATAATTCTGAACATATCGGTTAGAAGCCTGAAAGATTACATTTCTTTTGGCATCATTCAAGCCTCCACCCATCCAGACCGCAAGTTTGCCGCCGCCTTCCCAGACAGTTTTGATGACGATTTTGCTAATTTCCAGGGCGATCGCAGAAGAAAACGGATCAGGTGTCATCGCGGTATCCAAAAGCACTGAGAAAAGCCTCTTCAGCGTACTCCAGGAATCAGGCGATCGACCAGATCCAATTTTCCTTCAAGCTAAAAACAGCATGATTCAAGTTCAAAACCGTAAAGGTCGAGTCAAAAGCACGATCGTTTGAGTTCTAAACTGCAATGGTCGAGTCAAAAGCACGATCGTCCGAGTTCAAAACTGCAATGGTCGAGTAAAAAGTGCGATCGTTTGAGTTCAGAACTGCAATCTTTGAGTAAAAAGCACGATCGTTCGAGTTCAGAACCGCAACGATTGAGTAAAAAGTGCGATCGTCCGAGTTCAGACCTGCAATCTTTGAGTGAAAAGGGCGATCTTCGAGTTCAGCCTGAAATGTTAGCCCTTGAGAATGACTAAGGAGCGTGGATTAAATAAGATTGGTCATTGCTTGGCGACTTCGCCCCCTAAATCCCCCATTCTGGGGGACTTTGAGATCGAAAAAATTCTGGAGTTCAAGGCAGTTTCGAGGTTCAAAGTCCCCCAAACTTGGGGGATTTAGGGGGCTGAAGCCGATTGAAACGAAGCGAAAAGCAACTGCGAGACTTGCAGTTTAATATCTAATTCCTAAACTCTTTTCCATTTGGTAGTTGGTGAAGGTTTCTCCTCGACACGCAACCTGTTGCTCTTTGATTACCGAGAAGCCCATACGCTCAAAGAATGGTTTTGCGGTGATGCTGGCTTCGGTGTGTAAGCGATCGAGATTCAATTCAACCGCTTTTTGCTCGATCGCTTCATACAATTGTCGTCCCACACCACAGCGCTGATAGTCTTTGTGACAATAAAAGCAATCAATATGACCGTTGAATTCTAGCTCGGCAAATCCGGCGATCGTCCCCTCTATCTCAGCGACAAAAGTAAATCGACTTGAGCAAACTTCTGCCCAGTTTCTAAAGTGCAAATCATCCGGTGCCCACGCTTCAACCTGACTGATTGAATAGTCTCGAACGTTGATTTCACGAATTGTTTCATGAAACAAGTGTGCGATTTGATCTGCGTCTTTTGGGTGGAACGATCGTACTTTCATCGCTTTAGTGATGCTATCTTTCTGGATTCTTTAAAGTATCAGGGAAGCCAAACTAGGCAACTCCGTACTCTGTATATTGACGTTTGTAAGGAGGCTGCATCCCTAAGATGACATCTTCTCTAGGTACGCCCATTGCAACCAATTCTTCTGCGGGATTTTGGTTAGTTAGATTCTGCTGAAGCCAAATTTTGCCATCTTTAATATCAAAGTGCATCACACAGCGATAGACTCGATTAAGCTGTTGCCAACCGACATTCATCCACTGATAATGATTGCGATCGACATCAAAGATCAATTGAACCTCGACCTCTCGATCATCCAAATCATCACTTGCATACTGAGTTAACAAAGTTTGAATAAATTCTCGGTATTTGGCTACTTTATCCATTGCACAACTGCCTCATTCACAGGATCATAGACCACTAATAGAACCTGATATTGTTGTATCGCAATTTGTGTGAACTCAAGCTGAAAAAATGTTCGGTAAGTCTCTAAAGGAACCGCTAATACCAAATTCACTAGATACTGAACAGATCCTCGCCCCCTAAATCCCCCATTTTGGGGGACTTTGAAACGGCTTCCCTGATAGGTTTTTTCAAATCTGAGAGATAGAAATCGGTTAATTAACTATTTTTATGAGTATCATTTGTTGGTTGATTTGGTATAAGTATATCCCTAAAAAAACTGGGCGGCCCTTTGACCACCCAGCCTCTTACAAAGTAAAGGATTAAACCTTATACACCAACGGTTTTTTTGGTGACAGCGCTCAGTTCACCTTTGGCATATTTTGCCGCATAATCTTCCATGCTGACTTGCTTGATCTTGCTTGCGTTGCCAGCGGTGCCAAATTGCTGATAGCGATCGGCACAAACTTGCTGCATGTACTTGATCGAAGGCTTGAGGAAGAAGCGAGGGTCAAACTCAGCAGGCTTGGAGAACAATGCTTCACGCACGGCAGCCGTGATCGCCAAACGACAATCGGTATCGATGTTAATCTTACGAACGCCGCTCTTGATGCCCTTTTGAATTTCTTCGACCGGAACGCCGTAAGTTTCAGGAATCGACCCACCGTTTTGGTTGATCAACGCCAACAAATCTTCGGGAACCGAGGAAGACCCGTGCATCACCAGGTGAGTGTTGGGCAGACGGCGGTGAATTTCTTCGATGCGGCTGATGGCCAAAATTTCGCCAGTCGGCTTGCGGGTAAATTTGTAAGCTCCGTGGCTGGTGCCGATCGCCACTGCGAGCGCGTCTACCTGAGTTTGTTCTACAAAGTCAACCGCTTCGTCGGGGTCGGTCAACAGCATGGAGTGGTCTAGCTCACCTTCAAAGCCGTGTCCATCTTCTGCTTCACCTTTTCCGGTTTCGAGTGAGCCGAGACAGCCGAGTTCACCTTCGACCGATGCACCGATCGCGTGAGCCACTTGCACGACTTCGCGGGTGGTGCTGACGTTGTATTCGTAGCTTGCGGGGGTTTTGGCATCGGCTTCGAGGGAGCCATCCATCATGACGCTGCTAAAGCCGTTTTTCATGGCGGAGTAGCAGGTCGAAGGGGCGTTGCCGTGATCCTGGTGCATGACGATCGGCAGATGAGGGTAGGTCTCGATCGCCGCCAAGATCAGGTGACGCAGAAAGTTTTCGCCAGCGTAGTTGCGTGCGCCGCGAGAAGCTTGCAAAATCACGGGGCTATCGGTTTCATGGGCAGCCTTCATGATCGACTGGATCTGCTCCATGTTGTTGACGTTGAATGCAGGAATGCCGTAGCCGTGTTCAGCCGCGTGATCGAGCAGCAGCCGCAAAGGTACAAGCGCCATAGATAGTCCTCCTGGGTGGTTGTGGTCAGCGAGTTAGGTTTGAACAACTGAATTGTTAGGACAATCTTAAGACAATTTGAGGTCTGAAGCCAGTAAAGTTTAGCGATCGATGCCTGTAAATAGGTAAAAATACTATTAGTCTTTCTTATGGGTCGGTTTGTAAGGATGGATGCGGTTTGTGCATTGTTTCACCTCAAAGCTTGAATGTTGTCAGTTATTTAACGTCAGTCTTCAACGAAGGCGCACCTCTAGGAAGGCCGAAAGAAACCTGCGTTTTCTTGGGAGTTCGATGAACTTTTTCGCTTCGTTGCTGAGGGATTCGCCCCCTAAATCCCCCATTCTGGGGGACTTTGAATCAGCA